>AWGX01000001.1 GCA_000495415.1 Smithella sp. ME-1
AGTATTGAGGGTCCCCGTAGAAGTAATTATCATTCATTTCGGATAGAACTCAAGCATTTTCTTCAAGGGTGACGACTTCCTGCTTTCAGGACGTTATCGATTCTCTTGATACCCACTGACAAGCCAAGTTCTTTTCGGGGCAAATTTTAGTAGAATTTTCGGAATTCTTCTCTAATTCTTCAGGAAGATGGCCGATTCCGGAAAGGTCTCCAAATGGTATGGAAGAAACAGGTGCAAGTAATGAGGCCTGCTCACTCCTTGCACCTGTAAGTGCATTATACAAATCCATCAAGATGCATTGCTTTTCACATAATCGAAACAAAACATCTATTGATGAATTCTATTTATCTATCTGTAAAATTTCAAACGTCCAATAGCATCATTTGTAATTTTTATTTCTTTCATTGATAAGAATTCATCCGGCTCTTTCAAAAAGAGCTGTTTGGCGATAAAATACATGGGCATGCCGCGTCTAAAGAGCAGGAGCTGGGCCAGCACAATGAAGAGCGGCACCCCAATCAGGTAGCTTAGGAGGATGCTACCGGTAACGTCACGCAAACCCATGACCATCAGGGCCGCTACGATGGCCAGACCAAGGCATACAACCCATTGCGCGCCAAAAGACCAGGCTAATAATTGAAGAACGTTGGGAGCCTGATCAGCCGATATGGTTTTATCCTCCTTGATGCCTTTGGGTATGAAATTTGCGACCGCGTAAATCAACATGGGCGCAAAACACAAAGCCATGCCTATCAAAGTCCACCAGACATTACTCTTCCAAAAGAACTCTATGCCCATGTGTGTGCCCGGTGTCCAAAGCACACCGTTATGGACGGAAGCATCATAGAGAAAACGCTGATATCCGGTGCAGTCCCAACCGCAGACCAGGATGAACCAGAACAGGATCCACGCCCACATCCAGTTGGCGTGGGCGGCATAATAATTTTTCTTTTTAATAAATTTATAACTCACCCAATACCCGAGGATTCCCTGTGTAATATTGGTTACCGCGAAGCCACAGACAAGCCAGGCAGGTAAGTCCGTAAAGGTGGTCGCCACCTGCATGGTCTCCCATTGCACGAACTGCCAGAGGAGATATAATCCCGAAGGTGCGAACCAGACCGAAAGGAACAGCAGCGTGAATGTATACCACTTATTATTAAACGGCGTTTCCTGTTTTTCCAGCTGTCTCGCCGAGCAAGCGGCGAAACCAGCACCAAAAGCATATGCCCAAACTACGTCGACCTGTACCATGTTCAAATCTCCTCAATGTTTTTTTAATTCCTAAGGGCGAGGTCACCTCACCCATTGCTGAAATTATTAATATAAGCTTTTGATCATTGCGTTCCCTCGGTACGGCGTTTTATCGCCTGCAGGTTAATGATGCCGGTGGATAGATTAACTCCCAGGTTCAAAGGCATCTCCATTGTGGGATCCATTTTCAGGACTTGACGCAAAATCCAGCTCTGGTCGCGGGTATCACAAAACATCTTAAAGACCAGGACGGTCTTGGCACCATTATCAACCGGGTGCAATTCATAACGCCAACTACCGGTTAAATCCGCACCTTTATATTTCTCCGGTATAAAGTCCACGCTTCGGGGGCAATCTTCATGAACCCGCACGGTAAAATAATAGTTGGGACCAGGAATTTCGAGCTCATAATAAATCCAGGGTTCAATCGGATCACGCTTGAGAATTCCCAATGAACCAACCCGTGGCATATATTTAGGATAGTTGTCGAAATCTACTACATTCGGCCAGACCTTGGCGGGTGGTGCCGCGATCAGACAAAGCACGGTCGCTTGTTTATAGCTGCCATCTTTATTGAAGTAGTTCATATTGACTTCCCCCTTTTCCAGCAAAGGGATCAGGGTATTGTAATCCATATCTTGCGGCAGGCTGACAAAGGGCCATGGCTTGTTTCTGGCAACCATTTCTGCCGCGTTTGCGCTCGCCGGATTGATACCACCGCTTAGTAGAAAAACCAGAACCGTGAACGTTGCAAAATAATTTTTAAACATAATGCCTCCATGATATTTGTTTAATTTTTTCGTAGTAGTGCATGCATACTGTTAGTGCAAAGCTGCCATGGCTTCTATTTTTTTGTCTCGGAACGCTTTTTGATTGCCGTTAACCACATGGTGCCGATGGAAGAATTGATGCCAAGATTCAGGGGCTGCCCTAAGGTCGGATCATAATTTAATGTCCAGCGCACAATCCAGCTGCGTTTGCGTACATCAATATAGGCTTTGCAGACAATGACGGTTTTTTTGCCGTTATCAACCGGATAAGCATCAAAACGCCAGCCGCCGGGAAAACAATCACCCTCGAGCTCCTCGCCATAGAAGTCCACCGAGCTCGGTGGATTGAAATGGGCCTTGATGGAAAAGGGAAGGTTCGGCCCGGGTATGTCGAGTTCACCTTTAAACCAATAATCGAGCCCATCTTGTTTGAGTAATTTTAAAGCTGCCAACTTGGGCATGTATTTAGTGTAGTTTCCAAAATCAACAACATTTGGCCAGACCTTGGCGATAGGGACATTCACCAGACAAATGATGGTCGTCTGTTTGAAGCTGCCATCCTTGTTGGAATAAACAATATTCATTTCGCCATTTTCCAAAATCGGGATTAAAGAGTCATAATTCCAATTATCCGGCAGATTGATAAATGCAATCTGCTCCTTCCGGGGTGTCAGATCATCCGTGTTACTGTTGGCCAGAATAGTCCCATTGAATAACAATAAAAGAAGAAATACTCCGATAGAAAATCTATACTTGCGCATATTACCTCCCTAAGCTGTGATCATTGTTGTAAGGCACTACTAACATAAATTATTGGTGAAATTTGCACGATTCATGCCCGCTTCCATAAGATCATACTTTTGGGGTAATTCGAATGGGGCCAATGCCTTCCAAACGCAATGTAATCATGATTGTAGAAATATTTATCTTCTTGTGCCCGCTCATATTTCAGACATGATGGAGGAAAAGAACCAGAGTGATACTGTCCCGCTTGCCGGATGTTGTCCCAAATCTGGGACGCATTTCTTGGGGGAGCCTTTTAAAGACCCAAAGCGTGGGGAATCGAGTAATAAAGATGGGACGGTAAATAGACTGCGATGAGCTAGGCTTTGATATCGTACTTGTTCAATTTGTTGAACAGGGTGGATTTGGGCATTCCCAGGTAGGTGGCAGCCTTGCGTAAATTACCGTCTGCCAGACGCATGGCTTCGCTGATGAATTCGCGTTCGATGCTTTCCAGTTCCGTGGACACCGTACAGGACTTTTTCACGATCGTACTGATGTGTTCTTTAATAACCGTGTTATAGTCTTGGGTGGCAAGGTTCTTATCATGGATATTCATGGCCAGGATATCATCTTCGGAGATGGTATCCTTATCGGTTATGATGATAAGACTTTTCAGGAGATTTTCAAGTTCGCGCACGTTGCCTTTCCACTCCTTCTGGGCAAGGTAATCCATGGCCGAACGGGTGAATTCAATCGATTTGCCGTTACTGTGTTTGTTCAGGAAATGACGCACCAGGAGCGGGATATCTTCGCGGCGTTCCCGTAACGGGGGCATGCGTATCGGCAGGGTGTTAATCCGATAGTAGAGGTCTTCGCGGAAGGCCCCTCTGGAAATCATTTCCTCGAGATTCTGATTGGTGGCGGTGATCAGTCGCACATCGACCTTACGGCTCACTTCGCTGCCGACGCGTTCGAATTCTTGACCCTGCAGTATGCGAAGCAGCTTGCCCTGCAGACCGATATCCATATCGCCGACCTCGTCTAAGAAGATGGTGCCACCGTCAGCCAGTTCGAAACGGCCTTTCTTGGCCTTATGGGCGCCCGTGAAAGCCCCCTTTTCATATCCGAAAAGTTCGCTTTCCAGGAGCTCAGAGGGAATCGCGGCGCAGTTGATCTTGATGAAGGGGCCATTTTTACGGCGCGAGAGGTTATGCAGGGCCTGCGCCACCAGCTCTTTACCCGTGCCGCTTTCACCCAGGATAAGGACAGGGATGTCGGTACCTGCCACCTTGTTTATGAGGGCGAAGATCTCACGCATGCGTTGACTGGTCCCGATGATATCCTCGAAACACGAAAGGTCGTCGAGTTGTTGATAAAGGTAAACGGTTTCCTTTTTCAGTTGCTGCAGCAGACGTGAGTTCTCCAGACAGATTGCGGCGTGCTCAGCAAACATATCAAGAAGGGCATGATCATATTCCAGGTTAGCTCGTTCCTGGATACGCGCCGCCAGCAGCGCCCCGGTGATGCCTTCCCTGGTTCGGATGGGTGTCCCGATCAATTCGAGAACCGTCCGACCGTGCATGCTAAGTCCTGGCTTGGCGGCGAATACCTGCAAGGTATGAGCGTCGGCGAAGTGAATCAGTTCCGGATCTTTGAAGGGATCGGGAATGTCATCGTCCGATATAGAGCTCACCTTCCGGGACGATCCATCATAGAGCAGAATCCAGCTGGCATCGAACTGCATGAGTTCCCTGGCCTTAATGGTTATGTTCTTGAGCGAACGATTAAGTTCACCATGCGAGGCGATCTTACGACCGATGTCCAGGATTGCATCAATCACGCGCAGATGACGTTCCATAATGTTGTAGCCGCGCGCAAACGATTCCTTGATCAATTTGGAAAAAGGAATGCTCATTAATGTAAAAAAGACAAAGGCGGCGATATGGTCGATGAGGAAGGAGGAGTCAAGGGAAATGTGAAAATAGTGTATATCGAAGGCAGCCAGCGAAGCGATAATGGCAATCCCTGTGGTAATGCTGAAAACCACGTAAGCAGCGCTATACCGAAGAACGCTCGAAATCCCGACCAGATAGTACAAAATAAATACGGGGTCGTTCATGGCTCCGGTGGGCATGCTCTTGTAAAAGGACAACATAATCACACTGATGGTAATAAAGGCAAAATCAAGTATCATCGTGCAGTATCCGACAAAATGACGATAAAAGCCACGCTGCAAGAAATGATACACCAGATAGGCAATGAAGCAAAAAAACAGCCATTTGCTGATCACCAAAGGTATAAACGCCAAACTGATATAACCGGTAAAAAAACGCAGGATGTATAATACTGGCACAAATCCCAGCAGGATTACAAGCCTTAACTGGCTGATCAGAATCTCACCGTTGTGGCGTTCGATCTCTAATAGGTCATTGATGGGTGGTTGTTCGTGTTTTGCCATCTTACAAAACATCCCTTACCATATCATGGCATATCTTAATGATTATTCATCGTTTCATTTGAGAGCAATGGTTGATAAAAAGTCAAGCGAAAGTCGACTGCCTCGGCTTATCGCATCTTTTTTTGATAAAATATTGTTTTTGCACGGTTGAACTATAGGAAGTCTGATCTTGTATGTCAAGGAAATATAGAACTCTGAATGTTTGTGGTGCCGATGTTTATCGTCGGGTGCGAATTTTATTTGTGACTGGTTGAAGTCCGGCATTTTCGTCAGGGCTGAGAATAACTGACTTCAGAAAGTTATCGATTCTCTTGATATTCACTGATAAACCAAGTTCTGTTCAGGGCAGTTTTTAGTAGAATTTTCGCAATTCTTCCCTGTCCCCCCAAGGCGATGGTTCGATCTTACCCAAAATTTCCGGAATGTTCTGTCTCAGAATGCCCAGTTTATCGAAAATGATTTCTATTTTCTCGCCGGGGTTTATCCATAAATCGTTGTCCAGACCCGTGCAATCGGGGATTGTTCCCAAGCCAATAACCGTACCCGGTAAAAGGGTGAATATTGTTTTAAGAAAATTGACCGCCTCATCGGGGCGCGCACTATATTCGGAAGTGCTCCCTTTCCATTCGTAGCGTTCTCCTATTTTCACCTTTACATTCAGTGCTAGAGGGTCGCCAACTTCATCGGGAGTAACGATAAACGGTCCCAATCCGTTACTGCAATCGAAATCCTTGCTTCTGGCCGGACCTCCCAATCCCAGCATCTCCTTTAACTGTATATCGCGCGCTGACGAATCGTTGAATATAGTATATCCGGCTATCGGTATTGCGTCGTTTCCGGTAATCACCGCCAGTTCCGGTTCAATATCCAGATAGGATGAATAAGCAGGCCAATGAATTGTATCGTTGTCTCCGATAACAGCGTTATGGTTGCCCTTATAATAAATCTTCTTCCCTCTTGTTGCTGCTTCTATTCTGCTTTTAACAATCGGCGCGATAATCGAACCGAAAAAACCGAATGCATGTTTTACCAAAGTCGCTGCCGAGTTCCCCAGATGACGCGGCGAAAGACCGAAATCGATCAGCGCCCGGGGAACAGGCACAGGCGAAAGTATTTTGGCCTTTTCGAGAGGAGTTTTTTCATTGTTATTGAAAGAGTCAATATAGGTTTCCCCATACTTCAAAAATTCTCTCGCCGCGTCTTCGCTTGTCGGCAAGTTTTCCAGATATGAATAAACATCCGCAAGTTCCGCATGTGTTTGTCCTGTTTTCTGCTGCACCGTTTCAAAAGACACAGCGTAACTCTTGATGACAATTCCAAACTTCGGCGCACCGCCTGATTCAGCCTGAAAATTAAGCAGTTTCATGCAAGATATCTCCTAAGACTTATTTTTTCTGAGTTATAAATGTTTTAATAATCCAGACACCAATCAGAATGGAAACGACGGCAACACCTAAAAAGGCAAGAAACCACTTGGTGTTTGTCGCCAATCCGGAAAGCGCGACAAGTGCTGGTGTTGCGCGTTGCAGGTCTGCCAGAAAGTACAGATGCATCATGTTTTCAAAAAAATCACAGATGCCGGCAATAAATGGCGTCAGGATAAAGAAGTTGAATTTCGGATTAATATTGTTGATTTTAAACGCTCTGGCGATGAGCAGGCTTAAGAATATACTGTACCAGACAGGATGAAAATTATCGAAGTAAAAGTGTTTATAATAATTTTCGATTTGGCCCGACGCAATCCATCCGGAAGCTATCTCTTTAAAGGTATCGCCAGACAGCGTTGTCTGAATACGCAACATATCAATACCCAATGGATGAACGATTGAGGCGATTTTTATCTGCGAGGCAAAATAAACAATCCCGAATATCGCGATAATTAAATTGGAATCAGACTTTTTGCTTATGAAATTTTCCGCTCGCGAGAATATGTTCATGGTATTTCACACTTTAATCAGGCAACGCTTTTATGAATTCAACTTCCCGCGGAACTTTATAGTTGGACAGATATATTTTACAATACCGGATAATTTCTTTTTCGTCGGCAGAATATCCTTCTTTCAGAACGATTTGCGCTTTCACCACTTCGCCACGCATTAAATCCTGTTTACCTGATACGCTCGAAATTTGTACTGCAGGATGCATATTCAATACATTTTCCACTTCGCTCGCATACACATTGAATCCGCTGGTGATGATCATTCTTTTTTTAAGTCCGGTCAAAAAAATGTAATTTTCTTCGTCCATTCTGCCCAGATCTCCGGTGTAAAGCCAGCCGTCTCGTATTACTGAAGCGGTAGCCGCTTCATCCTTATAGTAACCTTTCATAACGTTGCCGCCCCGGACAATTAACTCGCCGATTTGATTGCGAGGCAATTCCCGACCAGTATCATCAACAATTTTGATATCAATACCTGTCAACGGTGTACCGATAGATCCGTGTTTGGCAACACTCTCGATACGGTTGAAAGAACAGGCGGGTGATGCTTCCGTCAGGCCATAGCCTTCTAACATACGCACGTTAAATTTCTGCTCAAAAACAGGTATAAAATCAGGAGGCATGGCTGATCCTCCGGTAACGCATATTTTCAAAGAACTCAAATCATATTTGGACGCTTTTTCATAGAATATCATTCCTACATAAAGACGTGGTACCGCTGCGATGTACGTAATTTTCTCTCTTTCAATGGCTCCGAAAAAACTTTCCATGGTTAACCTATCCATCATGACGGTGGAACAGCCCGCTTGAATTACATTCAGCATATTTACGGTAGCGCCGAAAGTGTGAAATAGAGGAATAAGGCAAAGCCCGACATCGTCTGGCCCTCTTCGAAAAATGGGTTGAATCATATCCATCTGTTCACATAGATTGCCATGTGTTAATATCGCTCCCAGAGGTTTACCGGTCAACCCTGCCGTATATACAATTACAGCCGGATCTTCCGGATTTATTTTTTCCGGATAGGAAGACGAATCATCGCTTTCCGCACCGGCACACAATTCGCCGTTCTGATTTAATGAATCTATGGCAATTACCTGATGACAGGATATAAGTTTATCTTTAGCCTCCTGATATTTTTTAATCTGGGACGTTTGAGTTATTAAGATTTTGGAATCCGAATTATTCAGCAGATAAGTCAATTCGAATGCAGTCGAAGACGTGTTAAGAGGAACAACAGCCGCGCCGGTTTTAAGCACACCGAAATAACTGTAAACAAACTCAGGTATGTTGGGAAGCATAACAGCAACATTATCTCCCTTTCCAATACCTGATTGTTTAATTATGCCGGCAACACTGTTTACCGCCCTGTTTAACTGGCTGTATGTAATATATTGCTTCTCACTAATGAAGGCAGTACGATCATAATGTTTTTGTACAGAATCCCTGAATAATTGTATTAAATTAATGGTCTTAATAACCTCCATAAAAAAATTGGCGTTTACATTAGCATGGCAACATATTTTTTTACAAGAGAATAAAGGAGTTAGAATAATTTATTTTGCTTTTTGTAAGATATTGTTTCTGTGGCAGGAAAAACTCTCTACGTCTTTTGAATACAATCTTCCAAAGATTTTTTCGTCCTGGACATATCTCCCGGTTTTACTTCCATAGTTATGGTGGAGTCATATCCCTTTTCAATGAGAGATTTTATGATTGTTTCATAATCCACAATTCCTTCTCCCAGTGGCAGATGGAGATCATCTTTAACACCTGTACCACCACGATTATCATGCACGTGAAGATGAACGATTCTGGGAAAGCTATCTTCTATAAAACGAAAAGATGTGTTTTTTTTCGCCAGAAGCTGGGCATGTCCGATGTCCAGCGTCATTCTGAGGTCAGGAATAGCCTGGAACGCCGGCCCAAAACTTTCGGAATGTTCGCTTAAATTCTCTATGCAAACGGTAATTCCATACGTGTTGCCATAATCTACTATACGAGAGAGCAGTTCCAATTTCCCCGGAAGGAGATCTGCCGGCAGCCATCTTTGATCAATCCAGAAATGAATAGTCGCCTTGGTAATATCGAGATGTCGAGATATTTCCATCAAAGTTTTGATACGCGGAAGGAATTTGTTTCGAAGCACATCAACATCAAGAGGATTATCTTCATTGGGATAATGGGCCAGAAATGAAACATCATATTTGTTTTTTATTTCCATAAGCTGAGATATCCAGCCCTCAACTATCGCCGGATCATTAAGAGAAATCTCAACAAACGGGTAACCGAGTTTGGCTACCTCAAAGATTTCTTCCATATTATGAGCTCTTCCGCCTATTGTGATCATGCTGCGTAACCTTAACATATATGTAGGGGCTGTTCCCCGAACAGCCCGCGATTTTCGGAGCATTCAGGGGAACGCGCCCTACATTGGCCTTCGCCTCTCTGCTACCTCAATATCATCCTTGATTTAGAAATGGTATTCGGACTGAGTTTTTTTAAAGTCTTCCTTCCCGTTTCAGTCTGTCAATAATTTTTTGAATTTCCGGCATTTTGATACTGGCCGCTTTTTCACCCTCGAAAATCGCTTCGTTAAATTTGTCCATATCGGTGGAGCCGATATTCTTCATATTCGGACGGATCACGATATCGGCGTTTTTGATCTGATATTCAGCAATTCGGGCATACATTATGTCTATAGACTTTCTCATTGTATCCATGATTCCATCGGGTACATTGGTATTTATACCACCGGAAATATCCACGGCAATTACAACATCCGCCCCATTGCGTCGCGCTACATCAACAGCTACAGGGCTAACCACGCCACCATCAATATATGTGCCGCTCCCAATCTTCGAAGGTTGAAACACGCCTGGCACGGAGCAACTCGCACGCACAGCCATACCGGTATTGCCCTTCGCAAAAACTACTTCTTCTCCGGTGGCAGCATTGGTTGCCACGGCATAGTACCGAATTTTCAGTTTTTCTATAGGAGTATTCTGTATGTTTAAGTTGATGAAATTCTCTATTTTCTCGCCCTTGATGAGCCCGCCTCTCCATATCTTCCAGTCATAATCAATAACGTTGTCAGCTTCCATCTTCATGGCAAGTCCCTGAAGTTCAAAGGCGGTCTTACCCGAAGCGTACAAGCTGCCAACCAGACTGCCCGCACTTGTACCCACGATCATGTGTATTGGAATCTTCTGAGCTTCCAGTACTTTCAGCACTCCAATATGCGCGAAGCCTTTAGATGCCCCCGCCCCTAATACAACCGCAATCTGGGCCGGCTTCGGAGGAGCAGCCGGTCGTAAAGCGGCACATGCAGTAAGAATTAAAATCGCAAAAACCAAAAGCAGAAATGCGCCAAGTTTTGTACTATTTATAAAACCAAACATCTTTTTATCCTTATTCTTTTAAAAAGATATATTATCAAAGCCAGTGCCAGTAAATTCGACCCACAAAACGGATCATTACTTTAAAAATTTATTTTCAATTAAATCAACAATACCTTGAGCATCCCCGATATTGAAACAAGGAACACCGATATCTATAATTATATCTGAAGCAATGGCCAGCAAATTATCTTCCTTTTTACACAATAATTCACGTTTCAGTTCGGAACGGAAAACTTCGATTTTAGGAAAAGGATTTCCTTTGTAACCTTCAGAAAGAATTATGTCCGCACCTTTAATATATTTTCCCCTGATTTCGTCCAGCGAATGATCATGGTCGAGGTCTTCAATCAAAGCTACCCGGTGGGCAGATGAAATTACTGTTGTGCGGGCACCGGCTTTTTTATGACGCCAGCTGTCCTTCCCTTCATGATCCATGTCAAACCCATGAATATTATGCTTGATTGTAGCTACCTGGTATCCTCTTTTTACCAGTTCCGGAATCAGCTTTTCTATTAAAGTTGTTTTGCCGGAATTGGATTTACCGACAATAGATATGATCGGTGTTGTCATTATTTCTCGAAATACCTCTATTATTAAATGTTCCGGAATCACAGGGAGACATATTCTCTAAAAGATTCATAACATATATTTTTTTCTTTTTCCAATTAAGCCGTTGCATATCCTTATAGTAACAATAAATTACATATATTGTTCTTTATTTTTTTTAACTCAAAATCAAGAAAAAAATTATGTGACCGGCAGTCAGCGACTTAAACGATTATGATTATACAGCCGGATAAAATTTTAAAGCTTCGTACATCTAAGATGTAAATCACATCCTTACACGGGGTAACGATATTTTTTCATTCTTTAGTCAAAAAAATATTTCAAAAAAACAAAAAATCTCTTGACAAAAAATATTCTGTATGGTTTTTTTATAACGCATGTTCAATATAAAACAAGGGGGGATTAGCTCATGCCAAAGATAGTCAATCATGACGAATATCGTCAAGAGTTGCTGAAAAAAAGTTTACGTCTGTTCACGCGTAAGGGTTATCACAACATCAACATGAAGGAAATCGCCGCCGAGAACGATGTATCTACCGGATCGCTGTACCATTATTTCCCCTCTAAAGAAAATATGCTCGCTCAGATGATTGCCTGGCTCGGCGATGAAAACGTGGACGAATATATCCGTCGAACAAGCTCTATCGAAAGCGTCCGTGAACGTTTTGACATGATTATTGATTACTGGAAGGAAAATCGTGAGCTTTATCAGAACATTATGCTCCTGGCGATTGATGTTTTCCGGAATGTAGATATGAAACAATGGAAGGAAGTCTATACTTTTTTTGCCGAACGCTATACAGCCGGTATGTCGGAGCGACTGAACATCTCGCGACAATTAGCCAAATCGATATTCATTCATTTTCTCGGACTTTCTTTCCATTCGCTGGCTTTTGATGAACCAGACGAATACGATCAACAAATAGATTTTCTCAATACAATCCTCAGACCACCCATCGTGGACGCACCCAATGATTTGGAAAAAGCGGCGCAAAAACTCAAGAAAATAACGCGTACTGTTTTGATGAATCCGCTGGCGCCCGAAAAAACAACTATCGAAAAAAGAAAAATACAACACAAAATAAAAATGACCAAAAATAAAAAAATAACCGGACCTCGTAAAAAATCACGGGTATAAAACCAAAAGAAGGCAGCGGGGCATTGTACCCTCCGCTGCGCCCCGACAACGCCCCGAT
>AWGX01000002.1 GCA_000495415.1 Smithella sp. ME-1
TCTGAACATTTTTGAACAGCCCCCTAACATGGAGTTTTTTACAGCCCCATTATTCATATTTTTATCTTTTTATTCTAAATGAAAAAGTGTATGAATGTGCTTACAATCGAAAAATATCAACCAAGTATCTTCATCGTTTAGCGTTACGCATCTATTATATTTAATAAAGGTATGGTATAATAAAAAGCATGAAATTTGAATGGGATCTGAAGAAAGCCGGGACAAATTTACGAAAGCACAAAGTCACATTCGAGGAAGCCGCAACCGCCTTGAGTGATCCGATGTCCGCAACAGGTGCCGATCCAGACCATTCAATTACGGAGGATAGATACATTACTTTCGGCGTTTCAGAGCGAGGGCGGTTGTTAGTGGTAGCTTACGCTGATAAAGGTGAAACTATTCGAATTATAAGTGCTCGTGTAGCGAGTAAAGGAGAACGAAAAATTTATGAAGAAGGTTAGTAAAATTGATAAAGACGAATTACGCGCTGAGTACAAACGTTCGGACTTCCCCAAGGGGTTGGTACGCGGCAAATATGTGAAACGTGTACGTGAGTCCTCAAATATTGTTGTTCTCAAGCCGAAAGTGGCCGATGCCTTCCCAAATGAAGAAGCCGTGAATAGTGCCCTGTTGTCGCTAATTGAGCTCGCGCATAAAACTACACACATATCAAATCGCGCAACCGGACGCGCCAAAAAGCTGCGTGCCGGTTAACTTTTCGGTTGTCCACCCAAACAGGCCATTTCTATTAATCAAAAGGATTTTCACGATCAAAATCCGGGGTTAATTCGTAGTCGCTGACTTCCTGAACAAAGACATTATCGAAACCTAATTTCAATGCATAATCGGTAACCTGTTCATATTCGTTTCGTTTGATTCTGCGTCCTAAAATCGGATGATTCCGCACCTTGACTGTCGGTGTGTATTGTGACATCAGGCTTAAATAAACTTTTGTGGAGATTTCTTTTTTAATTAATCTCAAGACTTCTTTGGAATTTTCTATTCTTCTGGGTAAAACCAGATGACGAATAATGATTCCTTTTTGAGCGACACCGTTTTTCAACTCCAAACCGTCCCCGACCTGCTTCACCATTTCTTTGATGGAATCCAAAGCGAAACGGGGATATTCCGGCGCGGAAGAAAAAATGACGCTATCATCTTCCAGACCGTATTTAAAATCCGGCAGATAAATATCTACCATGCCGTCGAGCAAATGAATAACATCAGGATTCTCATAGCCGCCGCAATTGTAAACAAATGGTACCGTTAGACCCTGCATGCGCGCCATGCATAGCGCCTCCATAATTAGCGGAGCCTGATGTGTCGGTGTGACCGGTTCGACATTGTGACAGCCGCTTTTTTGAAGATCAAGCATGACTTTAGCCAGGTCCAAAACCGTCAGGCTGTGCCCCTGTGTTGTATGGGCAATCTGGTAATTCTGGCAATAAATACAGCCCAGATTACATGAAGAAAGAAAGATTGTCCCGGCTCCCCGTGTTCCTGATAGGGGTGGCTCTTCGCCGTGATGCGCTAACGCGCAATCCATTACGATATCGGCAGGCAGATGGCAATAACCCAGCTCGCCTTTCGTCCGGTCAACCCTGCAGGCGCGCGGACAAAGCGTGCAGGATTTATAGAGATCGAGAAGGGCTTGAATAATCATATTTAAACCATCTTATACCAAGTCGCATTCTTTGGCTGACTTTGTTGGCACAGCCTGCCCCG
>AWGX01000003.1 GCA_000495415.1 Smithella sp. ME-1
ACCATCCAGGTCCATACCTTTAGCCTTAAAATCCGAGGCGTAACAACTTTGATAAGTTTCCATGTCACCGGAGCGCCAACTATTTAACCATTTGGCTACCACTTCTTTTACATCATCTGTAGCTAAACTTGCAACAACAGGAGCCGCGACTGCAACTTCCGCGACAGGCACCGGCACTTCAGCTTTAGGGGCAACTTCCTCTACCGGCGCAGGAGCTTCAACCGCGGGAGCAACTTCTTCCACCGGAGCAGGTGCTTCGGCTTGTGGAGCCGCTTCCTCCACAGGGACTGCTGCCGCAGGAACAGCTGCTTCTGCCTGAGGAGCAACCGGCTCACCCTGAGAAGTAGGTTCCTGACTCTTGTATTTAGTTTTCTCTTTTGTTTGCGCGCCAAAGGAGAATTCAATTCCAAAAGTACCAAGCACATTATTGTATCTGTCATTAAAGGGTATGACGTGGCGAACATCGGCTC
>AWGX01000004.1 GCA_000495415.1 Smithella sp. ME-1
GGCATAACAATTGATGTTGCTTACCGCTATTTTGAAACTCCCAAAAGAAAATTTATCATCGCTGATTCTCCTGGACACGTGCAGTACACAAGAAACATGCTAACAGGAGCTTCCAAAGCAGATTGCGCAGTTATCCTGGTTGATGCCCGCAACGGTGTTTTAACTCAGTCAAAAAGACATGGATTCATTATTTCTCTTTTACAGATTCCTCAC
>AWGX01000005.1 GCA_000495415.1 Smithella sp. ME-1
CCCGAAGAAAAACAGACGCTTTCGATTTTAAAGAAAAACAAAAAATTTTTCAGAGCCTGATGGGACGTGGTTTCCCGCCGGGACTGATTTTAAATAAACTGGGAAGGATAAAAAAGGAATATATTGATGGCGAAGACCGGGAATGAAATAAGGGAAAGTTTTTTAAAATATTTCGAAGGCAAGGGGCACACCAGGGTGGCGAGTTCGTCGCTGATTCCCAAGGACGACCCCACGCTGCTTTTCACCAACGCGGGCATGGTGCAGTTCAAAAATGCTTTTCTGGGGCTGGAAAACAGAGGATACACCAGAGCGGCAAGCTGCCAGAAATGTGCGCGTGCCGGCGGCAAGCACAACGATCTGGAAAATGTCGGCGTTACCGCCCGTCATCACACCTTTTTTGAAATGCTCGGCAATTTCTCCTTCGGTGATTATTTCAAGGAAGAAGCCATCGCCTGGGCATGGGAATATTTGATTGACGTTGTCAATCTTCCCAAAGAAAAACTATGGATAACAATCTTCAAAGAAGACAATGAGGCTTTTGAAATCTGGAACAAAAAAATGAAAGTCCCCGCGGAGCGCATCGTCCGCATGGACGAGAAAAGCAATTTCTGGATGATGGGCGAAACCGGTCCCTGCGGTCCCTGCTCTGAAATCCTTTATGATCAGGGGAAAGACACCGGCTGCGGCCGTCCCGAATGCAATGTCCATTGCGACTGCGACCGTCATCTGGAAATCTGGAACAACGTCTTCACGCAATTCGACCGCGATGAAAGCGGTAAGCTGACACCGCTGGCCAAACCAAGCATTGATACCGGCATGGGACTGGAACGCCTTACCGCGGTTATTCAGGGCAAAAAGAGCAATTATGACACCGACCTGTTTACACCAATAATCCGTTTTATGGAGAAAATCTCCGGAAAGACTTACGGTAAGAACGCCGAAAATGATATTTCCATCAGGGTCATTGCCGATCACAGCCGCGCAGTTACTTTCCTTATCGGTGACGGCATCACACCCAGCAATGAAGGACGCGGTTATGTGTTGAGACGAATTCTGCGCCGCGCCGCCCGCCACGGCAAAATGATCGGTATCAACAAACCATTTTTGAACGAATGCGCTCAGGTCGTGATTGATATGATGAAAGGTGTTTATCCCGAACTGGTAGAAAAGGCCTCCTTTATTACAAAAATGATTTTGAATGAAGAGCAGCGTTTCATGGAAACGCTCGACGCGGGATTGCGTATCCTCAATGAAGAAACAGCGGTTCTGAAAAAAGAAGGTAAATCGGTTCTTCCCGGCACACTGGTTTTCAAACTCTATGACACGTACGGTTTCCCCACGGACCTGACGGCGGATATCATCAAGCGTGATGGTTTTACTCTGGACAACGAAGGCTTTGAATCAGAAATGGAACAACAGCGCGAGCGAGCCCGCGGCGCCTGGAAAGGCAGCGGCGAAGAAGCGGTTGCCGAATGTTATCTCAAATCTTCCAGTGCGGGCATCACCACCGAATTCTGCGGCTATGAAAAAATTAAAAAAGACAACGCGGAAATACTGGCGATCTTCATCGGCGGCAAGCCGGCAGAAACAGCAGGCGAAGGACAGAAAGCGGAAATTGTTCTGGACAATACGCCCTTTTACGGAGAATCCGGCGGGCAGATAGGCGATACCGGTTTCCTCAAGGGAGCGGGATTTAATTTCACGGTTGAAGACACGAAAAAACCCGTTGAGAATTTTATCGTGCATAAAGGTATCGTCAGCAAGGGCGAGATTAAAGTCGGCGCGAAGGCTAAACTGGTTATTGACGAAGAAAGACGCAAAGCCATCGCCACCAATCATTCCGGAACGCACATTCTGCAGGCGGCGCTCAAAGCGGTTCTGGGCGACCATATCAAACAGTCCGGTTCACAGGTCACGGCGGAAGGACTGCGGTTCGATTTCAGCCACTTTTCCAAAATCAGCGATGAGGAAATGAAGCGCATTGAAGAAATCGCTAACGATATGATTCGTAAAAATGTGGATGTAAAAACGGAAGTCTGCACGCTGGAAGACGCGCTCAAGACCGGCGCAACGGCCGTGTTCGATGAAAAATACGGCTCCACCGTCCGCATCGTGAAAATGGGCAAGATGAGCATGGAGCTTTGCGGCGGTACGCATGTCAAGCGCACCGGCGACATCGGCCTGATAAAGGTTGTGCATGAATCGGCCATTGCCGCGGGCGTGCGCCGAATCGAAGCCGTCACCGGCAGGGAAGCTTTCAAGCTCTTCCAGAGAGCCGAAGAAGAATTGAAGCGCACAGCCGGATTGTTCAAAGCCGGTCAGTTGGAAGTTTACGACCGCGCCGAAAAACTACTGAAAGAAAAACGAGAACTGGAAAAAGAAATCGAGGCGCTCAAAGGGAAACTGGCCGCCAAGGATTCCGGCGATTTAATGAGTCAGGCAAAAGAAATCAATGGCGTGAAAGTGCTGGCCACTGAAGTAGGCATCACCGATGTTAAAACACTGCGCGACTTCGGCGATAAACTACGCGACAAGCTGAATTCCGGCATTATCCTTTTAGGCAGTAAGGCCGGAGAAAAAGTAATGCTTCTGTGTATGGTGACCAAGGATTTGGCCGGAAAATATCATGCCGGAAATATTATCAAGGAACTGGCGCCGTTGGTCGGCGGCAGCGGCGGCGGACGTCCCGATATGGCTCAGGCCGGCGGCACACAGCCGGATAATTTAAGCAAAGTTTTCCCGGCACTGGAAAAGTTGCTGGTAAAATAACAAAAGAGAATTCTTTTGTCATACCGCACTTAGAATAAGACGAGAGCCTGTTTGATTAAAAATTTAACTTTAAAATACCTACTTACGTTAAGTTAATAATATTACTTATAGAATAACATTGTAAAAATTAATCCTATGAATTCAAATAAGGGTTGACATTTGTCAACGAATAATATTATGGTAGCTAAAAGGAGAAAAAGCAAAGGTGGCTTCAATAGGGAACCAAACTTCCCGTTGGGTTTGATAAAAACGCTCGCAAAATCTGATGCTACTGTGACCATTAGGAAAAAAGCACTTGAGACAGCGCAAAAAGATTTTGGTTGGGGTGTTGACGATATAAAGAGTGCTATTAAAAAACTTCATAAAAAAGACTTTTGTAAAACGGAAAACGATTACTATGACAGCTCAATTAAAATAGATTATTATAAGTCATATGGTCTCAATGGGGAGAATGTTTACACACACTTTACTATTGATAAAGATTCGGATGGAAATAAGATTTTAAGGATTCAAAGTTTCAAAAGGATATAATTTAGATTATGAAATGCTCAGAATGTTCTGGCGAATATAAAATCACAAGAGATGCGCTTGAAATCAACGATGATTATATAGGTAAGTTTTTTACCGATATAATTGATTATTATAAGTGTACATCTTGTAATGACACCTTGTTGCCAAGCAAATCAGCCAAAAGCATTGAAGAAAAGAGAAAGAAAATATTAAATGATATTCTTCAATCTTTTCCAATCAAGGACTTCGTCTCATCCACAGAGGCTTCTGATATTTTAAATATATCAAGACAGGCATTGCACAAACATAGGCGCATACGCAATGGATTAATTTTCAACACATCTTTTGGTGGCAAAACTGTTTATCTTAGAGAATCGGTCTTATTATATAAGCAAAAAGAGGATGGTCGTTTCCCGTTAGTTTTGAATATAATTGGTGTTAATATCGCAAATATACATTACATGCCTATGCAACGTAATACTCTAAAAAGTGTTTATACAGATCCAAATTATATAATTCCTACAAGCGGAAGTATTCCTTATAGTTCCCATTCTGCATCATCAATTAATATAATCATAGGATTACAACAACTTACATATACACTTATTGATACAACAAAAGAACCTTACATAATGGAAGCAGGAGGTAATTATGGCCGAAGTTAAAACGTATACTTTCAAGCACAAAGAAGTGGTTGAGGCATTAGTCAAGAAGCAGGATTTACATGAGGGGATATGGGGAATATATATTGAATTTGGCATCAGCGCAGGAAATGTTTCCAATCAACCAGACCAAGCAGACATGACGCCTGCAGCTATTATTCCAGTGCTCAAAATTGGGTTACAACGTTTTGATAAAGAAAATAACCTATCTGTCGATGCAGCCGAAGTAAATCCAGTAAAGGGGAAAATAAAATAGCCATTCGAATATAATGAATTGCTGTTCTAATAATGAAGATACTCTAATAATTGCAACTCTGTTCGCCAACTACAATCGAGTGCTATTTTGAGAATATTAATCCATTCATATCTAATAATAATTGGCGAGCACTAATTAAATGCGAATCTCCGTCATCCTTGCCCATCCTGACCCGAAAAGCTTTAACCATGCCATCGCACAGACGGCAGTTGAAGCGCTTAAAGCTAATAGACACAAAGTATTTTTTCACGATCTCTACAAGGAAAAATTCGATCCCCTTCTTCCCGCAGAAGAAATACCTGAAGACGCCAAGCTGCCCGCCATAATTAAAAAGCATTGCGAAGAAATCGCTTCCGCCGATGGAATCATTATTATTCATCCGAATTGGTGGGGACAGCCTCCGGCAATACTCAAAGGCTGGGTTGATCGCGTGATTCGTACCGGCGTTGCCTATGAATTTCTGGAAGGCGACTCGGGTGAAGGCGTTCCGAGAGGATTGCTTAAAGCAAAAGCAGCGCTTGTGTACAATACGTCCAATACGAAGATTCAAAGAGAAAAAAATATTTTCGGCGATCCGTTGGAAACCATCTGGAAGAATTGCATCTTCGGTCTCTGCGGCATCACCAACTTTCATCGCCGGATGTTCAACGTGATTGTTACCAGTTCAGAAGCCCAGCGCAACAAATGGTTGGATTCAGTTAAAAAAGATATTAATAAATTCTTTGCCAAAGCCCGATAATCGGCTAAAGTTGTTCTGCAAATTTCAGGAAGGTATAAATCATGGAATCAAAATTTAACATTACTTTTGACGGTAACAAAAAAATTTCCGCACATTTTCGGGAATTTACGGTTCACACCGATCAACCCGTGGCGGGTGGCGGAGAAAATACGGCGCCCTCTCCTTTTGAAATGTTTCTGGCATCTATCGGTACCTGCGCCGGATTTTATGTGGCTTCTTTCTGCCAGTCACGCTCCATTACCACAGACAACATAAGCATCATCCAAACGGTTTTTCGCAATGACACCACGCACATGGTGGAGAAAGTAACTCTGGATATAATTCTGCCGCCTGATTTTCCTGAAAAATATAAAGCCGCAGTTATCAAGGCTGCCGATACTTGCACGGTTAAAAAGCATTTTCTACAGCCGCCGGAAATACAAGTCAAGGCAAACATCCAGCAAAAGGAGGCATGAAATGACAACAAGAAAAAAGAAGAAAGAAAATCTTAAACCTCTTTCCGGAAAAACAGCAATTGTCACCGGTGCCAGTTCCGGCATTGGATGCGCCACCGCCCTGACACTGGCAGAGGCCGGCGCAGCAGTAGTTATTCAGGCACGGCGCAAAGACAGACTCACCAAAGTAGCATCGGATATTCAGGCAAAAGGTGGTAAGGTTCTAGCGTTGGAGGGTGATGCAAGCCTGACCTCCGATATAGACAGGTTGTTAGAACAGACATTAGAATGGAAAGAAGGCGGTCGCAAATACGATATTGTCGTGGTCAACGCCGGTCGCGGATTGGCAGGCGGAACACTCACCAGCGATAACTATCAATGGGAAGATGTTTATCATACCAATGTGCTTGGCGCTGCCTACCTGATGCGTTCTGCAGCTAAATATTTTATCGGACGCAAGAAAGGAGACATTGTGGCCATCGGCTCCGTGGTGGGGCGAAATATCTCACCATTTAGCGCATTTTACGGCTCCAGTAAATTCGCCATCGGCGCCATCACGGAAGGACTGCGTCAGGAAATCTGCAAGTACGGAGTGCGGGTATCGTTGGTTATGCCCGGCATCGTAGTCAGCGAATTTCAAAAAGTTGCCGGTTACAATGAAGAGAATTTCTATAAAGGCATCTCTCATATGGGCAAGCTGCTCAAACCGCAGGCAATATCTGATGGTATTTGCTGGCTGCTTACTCAACCGCCTAATGTGAATGTGAGTGAGATTATCATACGACCAACAGGCCAAAACTACCCATGATTCCGTATAAATCAAAGCGCTATCTTTGTT
>AWGX01000006.1 GCA_000495415.1 Smithella sp. ME-1
GGGGAGGAAATTAAAAGGAGGGTGGAAATTATTAATCAAATCCCCCGCCCTTTAATTCCCGCCCACTAGGGGCGGGAAACTTACTGGATACCGAACGTCTGTGCCCAACGCATACGGAGTCGCCTCTTCCTTGCCGCCTCGGTATACTTTTGACTGCAAATTTGTACTTAAAATTATTTTCCTCATCAGACTGCCGCCTCCGTTCTGGTAATCGCTTTTTGCGGACAAATCGAATAACAGACGCCGCAGCCGGCGCAGATTACTTCGTCAACCACTGCTTTCTTTTTTGCTCTGTCCCACGTAAGCGCGGGGCAGCGGAAAATTCTGGTGCATAAACGGTTACAGCCACAACTCTCACCCAGACAAAGTTCTTCATTGACTTTCATCTGGTATTGTTTCTTGCCTTTCTTCTCCGGACTTAGTGCGCAGATTTGTTTTAATATGAGCACTTTAAGCGAACCGCGCTCGGCCATAAAATATGTAAGAATTTTGCTTGTCGCTTCCAGATCAAAAGGGTCGCTGACAGCAACTTTTGCTCCTATCGCTTCGCAGATTGCGGCAATCTCTATAGACGGAAGAGGCTCACCGATGGCACTCTCATTAATGCCGGGATGCGGCTGAAATCCGGTCATCGCCGTTCCGGAATTATCCATAACTATAAAAGTTATATCAGCCTTGTTATGCCGGGCGTTAATCAGCGCCGGAATGACGGCGTGATAAAAAGTGGAGTCGCCGCAAACCGCCATGACCGGTTTATCCAGACCGAAAGCTTCCAATTTGGCAAAACCGCTGGCCAAACCAGTACCGGAGCCCATGGAATGGAGCGTGCGCACGGTATGGAAACCGATTGCCGGCCAGAGCGAGGCCATCGCGTAGCAGCCGATATCACCGCAAACAATGCCTTCACGGCCATCCAGTTTCAGCGCCGTGTTGATGTTCCAGAAAGACGCGCGGTGCGGACAACCGGGACAGAATGTCTGCTCCCGCGGCGCAATCTTCAGCGCCACTTTCTCTATTTCTTTAAGATAAGCGGCCGGTAATATCTTGGGTTTGACCTTCATTATTTTGCCCAGAGCCGTGGCAACAAATTCAGGATTTAACTCACCAATCGAAGGGAAAGTTTTATCCATCTTTCCATAAAAAGTTTTACCGCCGATATCTTTGAGCATTCCCACAGCGGCAACTTTGACATTTTCTTCCAGAAAAGGCAGGACTTCTTCCACAACCATAATCTTATCGGTCAGGCGCAGATATTTCTTCAGAAGCTTCACGGGCAGAGGCCAAGTACAACTGAGCTTCAAAATACCGACGCGTTTCTGCAGACCCAGCATTTCAATGGCTTCTCTGCTGTAGAGGAAACAGGCGCTGCTGGTAATAATCAGAAGTTCCGGATGTTTGGGTCCGTAATAGCTGTTGAATGGACTATCTTCAAAAAGTTCCGTCGCGGTCTCCAACTTTTTCTGTTGAAGACCATGTTTGATGACAACGGGCGTGCTGACAACCGGTCCTCTCAATGGATCCATAAATGGACCATCGGAAATAAATAGGGCGGTTCGAAATTTTGCCGGCAGTTTGCCGCAGATAACGTTGCTGCTGGCATGCGACATACGAGTCACTGAACGCAATATGACGATGTTTCTTATTTTCTCGGATAATTCAAATGCCCATTTGGTTAAATCCTTGGCTTCCTGAATGGTGGCCGGCTCCAATAGCGGAACTTCCAGCATTCGCGAAAAATAGCGTGACTCTCCCTCATTGACACTCGACAGCGCTCCGGGATCTTCACACTCAACCAGAACTATTCCGCCTCGTGTTCCCGAAGACGACAGATGCAAAAGAAAATCGGATGCGACATTGACGCCGTTCTGCTTCATCACGCAAATCGAACGCAAACCGGCGAAAGACGCCGCGGCGGCCACTTCCAGCGCGACTTTTTCATTGGTTGACCACTCGGCGTAAATATTTCTTTCACGGGCAACGGCGGCCAGATTTTCTATTACCTCCGATGAAGGTGTTCCCGGATAACCGGTAGCAACACTTACACCCGCTTCCAACGCGCCGCGCGCGATGGCTTCATTGCCCATAAATAAAACTTCGGTTTTTGCCGGTGATAATAATTTGTTCATCATTTCATACCCATTTATATTACGCCTATATCACAAACGCGCTTTGTCATTCCCGCGAAGGCGGG
>AWGX01000007.1 GCA_000495415.1 Smithella sp. ME-1
CCGCCGGAATGACCAATGTAAAGAATATTATTAGACAATTAATATCTGACATGGAAGGGTTAAGTTTCTTCATGATTTAGGGAATTGCTATGAATCAAAAATCGCGAAATATTTTAGCGGTTATAATCACTGGCATTTGGATTAATGCATCCGAGTTTTTCAGAAATGAAATCCTTCTAAAAACATATTGAGCTGATCACTATCAATCACTGGGAATGACTTTCCCTTCGGCACCCGTTAACGGGCTGATGTGGCTTGTCTGGGGATTTTTCTTTGCAGTAGCGATTTATTTTATTTCCAGAAAATTCAGTCTCCTGCAAACTACGCTGCTTGGATGGTTGATGGCGTTTGTTTTAATGTGGATTGTTACCTGGAATTTAAATGTATTGCCTGTCTATATTCTTGTTTATGCCGTTCCGCTCAGCCTGCTGGAAGCATTTATCGGATCTTATATTTGTAAAAAGGTATCTCCAGTCGAATAAAATACAAAAAGGCAAGTGCAAATAATTGCAGCAGGCATAATTATAAATTGCCTTGT
Source organism: Smithella sp. ME-1 (assembly GCA_000495415.1). The sequence goes on from AWGX01000007.1 coordinate 539, forward strand.
TTTACAGTATCTTTGAGTGCTTCCAGCAAATCATGTCTGGTCAGGTCGTAATGAATAGGCGTGATTGTTATATAACCTGCGGCCAGCGCGCCGACATCAGTATCTTTCTGTTTGCGGGCGCCTTGAGATTCACCGGCGAACCAATAGTAAATATTTTCCCGTGGATCTGTGCGTTTCTCAAATGTTTCGACAATGTTGCTTTGGGCTTGCCGGACAACAACGACGCCTTTTATTTTTTCAGAAGGAATGCACGGAACATTGACATTAATCGCGCTTCCTTTGAGTTGTTGAGGATTGCTCAGTATCAGCTTAGTCATCTTACGGGCGAATTTTGCGGCGTAGGTAAAATCGGCTTCTTTGTGGGTGTCCAGAGAAACGGCCATAGACAGATATCCTAAAATTGCACCTTCGGTTGCTGCAGAGACTGTTCCCGAATAAAGAACATTGATACCGGCGTTGCCTCCTCTGTTGATTCCGGAGACAACCAGATCAACCGGCTTATCCGATAATTCTGTAATTCCTATTTTTACGCAGTCTGCCGGCGTACCTAAGACAGCGTATCCCAGAAATTTGTCATTTTTAGTGGCGCGTCGCACCATCAGGGGGCGGGAAATTGTAATGGCATGTCCAACGGCGCTTTGTTCTGTTTCCGGGGCGACAATCAGGCAATCAGCTTCTTTGGAAAGTTCGGCATAAAGGGCGCTCAACCCTTTGGCGTAAATTCCATCATCATTAGTAAGTAAAAATCGCATATTTCTTCATCCTTTATAACTTTGAACCTTGAACTTTGAACATAGAACTTACTTCACCTGTTCCAATTTACCATCTCTAACTTTCATTATAAAAGCAGTTTTTTGGGCGACCCGGTTTGAATCAAAATAAATATTTCCGGTTACTCCTTTATAATTCTCCAATTTATTCAAGGCTGCGGCAAATTGTCCACGCGTTCTAATTTCTTTGTTTTCCAAAACGCCGATTATTAGTTTAGCCGTGTCATAAGCCAGCGCTTCAATATTTTCCGGTTCGCGTTTAAACTTTTTGAAATAAAAGTCAACAAAGTTGCTTGTTTCCAGATAAGGACTATGGGCAAAAAAACTGTCAACAAAGATAGCGCCTTCCAGGTATTGTGCATCATTCTTCAGTAAGCTGGGCGAATGCCATAAACTTGTACCCAAAAGTTTAAATCCCTTTACATCATAAAAATCAAGTTGCGCAACAATCAATTTGGCTCGCGAATAGGAATCAGGGATAAATAAAGCTTCAAAATCAACAGTTATGTATGCGTTATCTTCTTCCTGACCTTTACGTTTTTTCTGAGACGCAGTGACAGTGAGGCCGGTCAATTTAGTTATTTCTTCCTTAAAATCTGTTTGATTCCTGTTGTAAGAAATCGCTTTTTCTACCTTACCGCCCAGGCGCATTACTTCTTCACGAAAGATTTTCACCATTTCTTCGCCATAGTCATCTGTGGGATATAAAACGGAAAATATTGCACAATTCAAATCGTCCAGTGCGTATTTAGCCAAGGCTTTGATCTGCTGTCTGGGAGTCAGAAAATTCTGAAAAACATATTCACCCCAAGACGTCACTCCGTCTTTGGGTGTTATTAAAATCAATGGTACTTTCCATTTAGCTGCTTCACGGGCTGCATCCATGGCCTCTGCCGTTCCGGTAATGGCTATAATCGCAATGACATTTTCAGCATTAGCTAAACGTGCGATAGCTGTTTTTGTGTCTTCCGGCAATCCCTGGGAATCTTCAAAAATGACTTTCCATAAAGGATTATTTTTTTCATCAACTATTTCGGTAGCCAGTAAAATTGCATCCATCGCTTTATTTCCCCAGTCAGCGTATTGCCCGGATAGCGGAAGTACACATCCTAATGTATTACGATTGAGTTTGCCGGGTGGAGTTGTAATTACTGATGGCTTAATATCAGATGGTGTTATCGGCAATGATTTTATTTCCGCAGTTGTCGGAATCTGGGCTGGCTTTTCATCAGCAATCGCTGTTTTAAAAAAACAGAAGGCGAAAATAACCGTCAACAAAATAAATATTTTACCGAATGGTCGATAAAATTTCATTTTGCCTCCCTGATAATTTTTAGAATGTAGTTACGCGCCTCTTCGGCCATATCCGGACTATCCAGCAAGATGGAAATTTCATTATTGTATTTTAATGCCGATTGCGTGAAATTATGACTGCCCAGTAAAATAAGGTGCCGGTCGATAACCACAAGCTTTGTATGTGTCGTTTGTCGTGGGGAATCGAAATAAACATTTATGCCTTTTTCTTCAAGAAGTTTTGCCGTTCGTCTGTTTTGAATGTCGAGTTTATTCGACTTTTTGTCTGTCTTTTCTAAAACCACAACAACCTTAACGCCTCTTTTTACTGCCCTGGCCAGATGACCAGCAATACGGTCGGGGTAATTGTTTTTATGTGCACCAGCTTTAAAAGAAAAGATGGACATGAATATTTCACTTTTCGCTTCATCAATACATTTTAAAAGCGTTGGCAAATATTCTTCATTAGTTAAAATTAATCCCTGATATCCGGATGAAGAATTTTGAATTGATTTATTTGACGCAGCGGCGGGGGAAATACCAGCTGTTATCAGCAAAAAACCACCTAGAAATAAAGCTATTAATATTTTTCTGGAAAGGAGTTTATTCATAATTATCCTTTAGGGGTGTTATTGTATAATATTTCCTGATTCCGGTCGATAATAAAAAAGCCCGAAACGACTCTTGCCATTTCGGGCTTTGAAAATATTTAATTTAAGAATATTATTTTACATCTTCAAAGTCGGCATCAACCACATCGTCATTTTTCTTGCCGGATGCCTGCTGCTGATCTTCGGACTGTTGCTGCTGCTGAGCTCCACTACCGGCTGTCTTTGCATACATGGCTTCCGCCAGTTTATGGGAGACATTCATCAACTCATCCTGAGCCTTCTTGATTGCGTCAATATCGTCGCCTTCTAGGGCTTTCTTAGTTTTTGTTAGTGCTTCTTCAATTTTGGCTTTTTCCGCCGCGTCAACCTTATCGCCGAATTCCTTGATATTTTTTTCCACAGAGTAAACCATGGAATCTGCCTGATTTCGGGCTTCGATAAGTTCCTTGCGGCGCTTGTCTTCTTCAGCGTGCATTTCTGCGTCTTTGACCAGTTTTTCAATTTCCGCTTCGGAGAGTCCGCTGGATGCCGTAATCTTGATACTTTGTTCCTTGCCGGTGCCCAGGTCTTTGGCGTTGACGTGCACGATACCGTTGGCGTCAATGTCGAAAGTAACTTCAATCTGCGGCACGCCGCGCGGTGCCGGCGGAATACCTACCAGTTCAAAACGTCCCAATGTTCTATTATCCCCAGCCATCTGACGTTCGCCCTGCAGAACATGAATGCTTACCGCCGGCTGATTATCTGCTGCAGTGGAGAATATTTGACTCTTCTTACTGGGGATGGTCGTGTTCTTTTCAATTAGTCTGGTCATTACGCCGCCGAGAGTTTCAATGCCCAGTGAAAGCGGAGTTACATCCAGAAGCAGAACATCCTTTACATCGCCCGCTAAAACGCCGCCCTGAATGGCTGCTCCTATCGCTACCACTTCATCCGGATTAACTCCCTTATGCGGTTCCTTATTAAAAATCTCTTTAACCTTCTGCTGAACACGCGGCATACGAGTCATACCGCCAACAAGAATGACTTCATCAATATCTTTTGGCGACATTCCCGCATCTTTTAGTGCGGTCTGACAAGGACCAACCACTTTGTTGATTAACTCTTCCACAAGAGATTCCAGTTTTGCTCTGGAGAGTTTGATATTCATATGTTTGGGGCCTGAAGCGTCCGCCGTAATAAAAGGCAGATTAATGTCAGTTTCCATCGTTGTGGAAAGTTCCATTTTCGCTTTTTCCGCTGCTTCTTTCAAACGCTGCAGAGCCATTTTATCGTTTCTCAAATCAATGCCCTGATCTTTCTTGAATTCGGCAACCAGATAATCCATGACGCGCTGATCGAAATCTTCACCGCCCAGATGAGTATCTCCATTGGTTGACTTGACTTCAAACACGCCATCGCCTAGTTCCAGAATCGAAATATCGAATGTGCCGCCTCCCAAATCGAACACCGCTATTTTTTCATCTTTCTTTTTATCCAAACCATAGGCCAGCGCTGCGGCTGTCGGTTCGTTGATAATGCGCATGACATTCAATCCGGCAATTTTACCGGCATCTTTAGTGGCCTGCCGCTGCGAATCGTTAAAGTAAGCTGGCACTGTAATGACGGCGTCTTTTATTTTTTCGCCCAGATAATCCTCGGCGGTTTGTTTCATTTTGGTAAGAATCATAGCTGATATTTCCGCCGGCGAGTAATTCTTGCCTCTTACCGTAACCTGCGCATCGCTATTGGAAGCTTCAGTTATTTTATAAGGGATTATCTTAATGTCATACTGAACTTCTTTGGATGTATATTTTCGGCCGATCAGTCTCTTGACGGCATAGATAGTATTTTCTGAGTTAGTAATGGCCTGCCTTTTGGCTACCTGTCCTACCAGTCGTTCACCATTTTCAGCAATAGCTACAATGGACGGCGTGGTTCGGTTGCCTTCCTGATTGGCTATAACAACGGGGTCTCCGCCTTCCATTATGGCTACACACGAATTTGTGGTCCCTAAATCAATTCCGATAATTTTTCCCATATTTCTTCCTCCTTATTCTTCCATATCCTCATTTTTTTCACATACATCATTGTTCTCTTTATTAATATTCTTGCAGACGCAGACCCTTGATGGCCTTATTAGCCGCCCGTTTAATAAGTAACCCTTTTGCATTTCGCTGACTATTTTGTTATCTTGATGCTGGTCGCTTTCCACCTGCATTAAAGCTTCATGAAAATTCGGATCGAAATCAGCGCCTGCAGTTTCAATTTTTTCTACACCGTGTTTTTTCAAACAACACAAAAGCTGGTCCTGGATAAGAGCCACTCCGTCCTTAAATGCCTGAATGTCACCTGTGTCGTGTTCCAGTGCTCTGTCCAAACTGTCCATGAAAGGCAAGATATCTTTAACTATATCTTCTTTGCCATATTTAATTACATCGGCTTTTTCTTTTATTGCCCGCTTTTTATAATTATCCAAGTCGGCAATTGCGCGTAAATATTTATCGTAATTGGCCGCAGCTTCTTTTTCCTTTTCTTCAAGCTGCTTTCTCAACTCTTCAATTTCTTTTTTGTGATCTGCCGCGACAACTTTTTCATCATGGTGTTCAACGGACTGAGCATGCTTAATAATATTTTCAGGATGTTCCTTCTTATTTTTCACCCGTACCTCGGAATAAAATTTCTATTATTTAAAATCCGGTTTTTGAAACAATTTTATATCCACCATTTCACAAATAGCATGACCGGCCGTAATATGTGTTTCCTGGATTCGTGCTGTATTGGAAGAAGACACATGAATGGAAAAATCAGCTATTTTTGCGATTTCGCCTCCGTCTTTTCCGGTAAAAGCAACTGTTATCAACCCTAGTTTCTTCGCCATTTCCAGGCCTTTAAAAACATTGGCGGAGTTACCGCTGGTGCTGATACCCCAGGCAATGTCTCCAGGTTGGCCGACCGCCCTTATCTGCTTACTGAATATTTCAGAAAAATCATAATCGTTGCCGATACTCGTAATAATAGAAGTATCTGTAGTTAAAGCCATTGCCGGAAGCGGTGGTCTTTCAATAATAAAACGATTAACGAATTCCGCGGCAAGATGTTGAGCGTCGGCAGCCGATCCACCGTTGCCGAAAATCAAAATCTTATTGCCTGCTTTTAAGGCATTTATAATAGCGTCTATAACATTAACCAGTTTTGTCAGATTCTCATTAACAAAAGTATCTTTTACACGACTGCTTTCCTTAAAGGTTTTTATTATGTGATCTTCCATACTTACCTTCTGGGAGCCGATTTTTTATTATATCCGGTTAAGCGCCCCTAATATAGTTATCGGTAAATCCGGTGTCAAGAGCGCTATCCCGAAAAATCTTATCTTTATTAAATAGATATTTAAATCATGTTTATGGTTATAATCAATTTGATACGCTATTTGGGAGAGCCTTGACAAAACAAATTTCGTAAATATATTTAGATTCGAATAAGTAAAATAATCAATAATAGCAATTGCTTATAAATTGATTAGTTGAATTAGGAGGTAAAATCTATGTTTGGTCCTGGTATTTGGAGAATGAAAAGGTTCGCTGATAGCGTTCCGGAAATAATGGATTTACAAAGAGAGATTAACAGATTGTTTTCCAATGTCGGTCAAAATACGGCCTTTGATTACCCTGCCATCAATGTATGGGAAAAAGATGACAGCCTGGTTGTTACAATGGAATTGCCTGGAATGGAATCGGAAAACATAAATGTTTCGGTCACAGGAGCAACATTGACGATTTCCGGTGCTGCTAAGGCTGATCCTCTTAAAGAAGGTGAAACATATTTGCGTCAGGAAAGAGCAGTGGGGAATTTTCAGAGAAATTTCCAGTTGCCTTTTCAGGTAGATTCTAAAAAAGTGGAAGCAAAGTATGAAAAAGGCGTTTTAAATATTGCTTTGCCCAGACTAAAAGAAGATCTGCCAAAGAAAATTAAAATTAATTTTTAGAAAGGAGGTCGATTATTATATGTCCGATAAAGACCTGCAAAAATCTGAAAATACAGCGGTTACTGACAAGATCCGCAATGTAAAAACTTTTACACCACGTGTGGATATTTATGAAACCAGAGAAGCTCTCTTTTTGATTGCCGATATGCCGGGAGTTGACGAGAAAACTGTTGATGTGGAATTGGAGAAAAATATTCTGACAATTGCCGGACGCGTGGAAAACGGCGTAGTAAAAGGTTATAGCCTGGTTTTTTCCGAATACGAAGTCGGCGATTATGAGAGAACGTTTACTTTGTCCGATGAGATAGACAGGGAAAAGATTAAAGCGACGGTCAAGCAGGGAGTTTTACGTCTGGAACTTCCCAAAGCTGAAAAAGTAAAACCAAAGAAAATTGCAATTAATGCGGCATAAATTAGGTTCAAAGTTCAAAGTTTTAAGGAGAGGAGGACATGATTATGAAAGTAAGAAGTTTATTGCCGGATGTAGTCCGGACACCAGCGACAGACAGTGATCATCCCTTCTATTCTTTGCAGAGGGAGATGAATAATTTATTTGATAATTTCTTCCGGGGATTTAGTGTCGGACCGCGTGGATTTGCAGCTGGTATGGCGGAATTTATACCTTCCGTTGATGTCAAAGAAAATGATAAAGAATTCATTATCAAGGCAGAATTGCCCGGAGTGGAAGAAAAGGATATTGATGTTACAGTTACAAACAATTCCGTGGCTATAAAAGGTGAAAAGAAAGAAGAGAAGGAAGATAAAGATAAAAGTTATTATTATATGGAGAGGTCTTATGGCTCCTTCTGTAGGGTGATTCCGCTGCAGGCGGAAATAGAATCAGGAAAGGCTCATGCAAGTTTTAAGAACGGCATTCTGGATATTAAGATTCCCAAAAATCAAAAAGCAAAAGAAAAAGGAACAAAAATTTCCATAAAGACATCTTAATTTAAAGCCCGCTTCTCTATTGTAGAGAAGCGGGCTTTCTCATGCAAATTTAACCCAAAGGTCAGAAAAAATTAATTTCTTTTCTAAGAATAACCTTCATCAAAAGCAATCATATCCAAATGCAAAGTTGCGATATCTTCTATATCAAGGTCCGGTTCTTCACTTGATTTTGGCAATTCGACTGTTTTTATGTAACGTCGGCATTTATTACAGACATCCACGCGATAACGCTCGTCGCCTTCCACTTCAAAATAGGCCAGGGAATGTTGTTCATCATTACCGCAGAAGGGACATTTTATCCGGCTAAAATTCCATTTACATCCGCATTGATGACAAAACAGATACCTCTTCCCATCTTCATCTTTCCTGATTTCACCAATCTTAGGTTCTTTGCCGCAAATAGGGCAGTATCCTTCCGACCATTTGGATTTTTCTACTAAATCGCCATATTTTTCAGCAATTATTTCAAATTCCGGCCGTAAACTTTCTTCGGCAAAAAGATCAATAAGATCTATGCTTTCTTCGGCTTCGCGAGCTGCTGGAAATCCTTGAGGATTAGTTTCTTCAACCTTGCGTTCAAACGAAGCGCGAATCATTTTTTCCCAATCGAATTGTTTGCTTTTGATTATATCGATAATATTTTGAGCTACTTCGGGCATTCTTTTTTCAGCAATGGAAATTAACGAATTAAAATATTCTTTGGGGCGAGTTAAATCATACTCTTTTCCTGTAAGATCAATTAAGGGAAGCCCACCTTCCATTTTTTTTGTGATTAAATTTTCTTCCACACTGAAAATTGGTTCTCTCATGCTATTGCGGTATTCCTTCCGCAAAATCAGGATATCCGCCATTATATCCAGAAGCTCGGTATAATGAGGACTTGCTGATTTATAATCCTCTATTGTTTTTAAAGATTTACGTAATGTTGCAACCATTTTTTTACTCCTAGTGCTTATGTAAGCTTAGAAAGCTATATCTGCTTTCTTATGTATCTTCAAGAATTATTTCCTCTAATTAATAAGAAGACAATTGTTTGTAGAAAATCAAGACCTTAATACCCCACGTCGCTACGCTCCAGGGATAGTTCGACTTACGTTTTAATGAGCCTTGATTTTTCGATACGTAGTAATCGGAAAATCTTAGAGCGAATTA
>AWGX01000008.1 GCA_000495415.1 Smithella sp. ME-1
AGGAAATTAAAAGGAGGGTGAAACTCCTGTTATCAATCCCCCGCCTCCGGCATACGCCGGGGTTCCCTACCAGCGTCGGGAATATTTTCATTATTATACTGCCCGATATCATCTTTAATTTAAAACGATATAATATTAATAACTTATACAATTGATTTCAGTTGACGTTTTCAATAGAAAAATGTTATTAGCCATGCAATTTTTTAAGGAGCAAAATAATGTTCGTAAAACAAATGCAGGTAAGCACGATGGCGGTATTTGCCTATCTGGTTGGAGACCCGATAACCGGAGACGCTCTGGTTATTGATCCGGCAGCTGATGTTAAAAAAATTATTGCTGAAGCAAAAAAAAATAATTTACGTATTAACTACATAGTCAATACCCACGGCCATGTTGACCACATCAGCGGCAACACGGAAATGCAAAAAGAGACCGGCGCCAAAATTATTGTTCACGAAGATGACTCCATTATGCTGACTCACACACCGGCCATGATTCTAAAAATGTTCGGAGCAAAAGCATCTCCGCCGGCCGATATTATGGTTAAAGACGGCGATATTATTTCCGTGGGCAACATTGAACTCAAAGTAATCCATACCCCGGGACATTCTCTGGGTGGAATTTGTTTGTATACACCCGGATATGTATTTACCGGAGATACGTTGTTCGTTGAAGCCGTAGGCAGAACAGATTTACCGGGCGGATCATGGAACACAATGCTTGAATCTATACAGAAGAAACTCTTTTGTCTGCCCGATGATACTAAAGTGATGCCCGGACATAATTACGGTCGTATGCCTACTTCCACGATAGGTCATGAAAAAAGTCATAACCCGTTTGTTCAATAAAAGGAGCGTATTTTTATGAAAAAAAGCATACAGACAACGGATTTTAAAAATCTGAAACTGATTGGCCGTGGAAAAGTTCGCGATATTTACTCTGTGAAAAACTATCTGCTCATTGTCACCACCGATCGTATCTCGGCGTTTGATGTTATCATGCCCGGTCCTGTACCGGGTAAGGGTATAATTCTCAATCGCATGTCAGCGTTCTGGTTTGAAAAAATGAAAGATATTATCGACAATCATATTGTTTCTACAAATCCGGCTGACTTTCCCGAAGAATGCACTCCTTATCGCCAGGATCTGGAAGGCAGAAGCATGCTGGTTAAAAAAGCTACTCCCCTGCCGGTCGAATGTATTGTCCGTGGCTATTTAAGCGGTTCCGGCTGGAAAGATTATCAGCACAATAAAACAGTTTCCGGTATTAGACTTCCGGATGGATTAAAAGAATCATCCAAATTACCTGAACCTATTTTCACTCCGACTACTAAAGCAGAGGCAGGTGAACATGATGCACCCATAAACAGGCAGGAAATGGAGGAACTTATCGGAGCGGAATTAACCGACAGAGTTATCAAAATTTCCCTCGCTATTTACCAAAGAGCGGCGGCAACCGCGCTGAAGGCCGGTATTATTATTGCCGACACAAAAATGGAATTCGGCCTGATGGGTAAGGAATTAATACTGATTGATGAACTGCTGACTCCGGATTCATCCCGTTTCTGGCCTGCCGATGATTACGAAGAAGGCCGGCCGCAAAAAAGTTTTGACAAGCAGTTCCTGCGTGACTATCTTCTTTCCATAAAATGGAATCAAAAGCCGCCGGCACCGGAATTGCCCGTGGATATTATAGAAAATACAAAGAAAAAATACGAAGAAGCGCTGAGGCGCCTTGTGGAGTGATATATCTTTCAATATATTGACTTGGACTGAATTATCATTAGATTATAGCTAAATCCAATCAAAAAGAATTTCCCCATTAAGGAGATATATTTTGAGCATTAAAAAACTGCCTGATTATAGTTCAAAACAAAAAATACTATACGTAGACAAAGTTAATCAGAATGAACTTAAGGATTATGGCAACTCTTTTCTAGAAGACGGCTTTTTATCCGACGCGCTGGATTTTTACCAGAAGGCAAACGATAAAGGAGGCATGCAAAAAATTAAGGATATCGCATTTGATCGCGGCGATGTGATGCTTTTTCAGCAGGCGGCCAAAGCCCTTAACGTGGAATTGGAGCCTGCCGACTGGGAAGATATCGGACAGAAAGCTATCGGTTTAAAAAAATATTTTTTTGCCCTGCACGCTCTGGGAAAAACCAACAACGAAGAAATGCTTAATTCTCTCAAAAAAATAATGCATCAAGAGGTTGATTCAAAAAGCGAATGACGACTAAGAAAGATTATTACGAAATTCTAAATGTTGACCGAAACTCTTCTGATGAAGAAATAAAAAAAAGCTACCGCACGATAGCGATGCAGTGTCATCCGGACAGAAATCCGGGAAATAAAAAAGCGGAAGAAAAATTCAAAGAAGCGGCTGAAGCCTACGAAGTATTAAGCGACCGGGAAAAAAGAGAAATATATGACCATTACGGCCATGAAGGATTAAACAGCACCGGTTTCAGAGGATTCAGCGGCTTTGATGATATTTTTTCCCATTTCAGCAATATCTTCGAAGACGCTTTTGGATACAGCAATACGCGTGGTCACTCACGTTCCTCCGCAAGCGCCGGCTCTGATTTACGCTATGATCTGAAAATTTCTTTCATGGAAGCAGCCTTCGGACATACCACTAACATTGATGTGGAAAAACTGACTACATGCCACAAGTGTCACGGAACGGGAGCTTCTCCGGGATCATCTCCGGAAACATGCCGTACCTGCAAAGGTCGCGGCCAGGTAATCCAATCCAGCGGTTTTTTTACCATCAGCTCTACATGTCCGCATTGTAATGGACACGGCAAAGTTATCACCAAACCCTGTGACAACTGCCGCGGCAGGGGAAAAGAACAAGTTTCCAAAACCGTGCAGCTGAAAATTCCCGCCGGTGTGGAAACAGGATCTCGCCTGCGTCTGCGCGGGGAGGGAGAAGCCGGAGAGCGCGGCGGACCCGATGGTGACCTGTATGTATTTATATATGTCGATGAGCATGATTTCTTTTCCCGCTCTGGAGACGATATCATTTGCCGTATTCCTATTTCATTTGTAAATGCTACACTGGGCGCAACCCTTGAAGTACCCACACTTCAAGGTAAAGAAAAATTAAAAATCCCCAAAGGCACACAAAACGGACAGATTTTCAAACTCAAAGGCAAAGGAATTCCTCATCTGAGGGGTTACGGACGCGGCGATCAGATTATTGAGATGTTCGTGCAGATTCCCACAGTAATAAGCAAAAAGCAGGAAGACCTTTTAGTCGAGTTTGAAAAACTAAATCAGACAACCCATTGATTTTTAGTTTTTCCTCATTTTCAATCTTTATACCATTTCTAAAGCAAAGATGATATTGAGGCGGCTAG
>AWGX01000009.1 GCA_000495415.1 Smithella sp. ME-1
CGGTACATGCAGCCTATTCTGGCCAGCATTCTCATTATTGCCGGTGGTGGTATTGTTTGTATGGTTGCTATTGCTCCGGCATGGGTCAGTTATTACTATTATGCCGGTTTGATGTTAGTTTTCATGTGGGGCTACACTTTTATCCGTCTTCGCTTTCTCTGGGCTTCTTTTGCCGGATGGGTACTGGTTGTGTTGTACGAAATTACTGTTATTTGGATCAATCCGACACCCTTTGATATTTTAATGAACAATAACTTTTTTTTAATCAGCGCAAATGCCCTTGGAATGTTAGCCTGTTATTTCATTGAATTCTATGCGCGACATGATTTTTTTCTGACACAACAATTGGAAATTGAGCGTGAAAAGGTTAACAAGGTAAACCAGGAACTGGAAGACCGGGTTAAAAAGCGCACAGCTGATTATCTGATTATTAATCAGGCGCTTGAACAGGAAATCACCGACCACAAGCAGGCGGTTGAGGATTTAAAATTAAGCGAAGATAATTTCCGCCGGTCTATAAATGAATCTCCGCTGGGGATTTGCATTGTTACCTCGGAAGGGGAAACCATTTATGCCAACCGGGCCATTTTGGATTTGTATGGTTATGAAAGTATTGAGGAACTGAAAGCGGGTCCTATAGAAAAACGCTATACTAAAAAATGTTATGCGGAATTCAGAGACAGACATGAAAAAATAAGTAAAGGAATTTATGTTCCATCCGAATACACCATCGATATCGTCAGAAAAAATAGTGAAGTTCTTAATCTTCAAGTATTCCGCAAAGAAACGCTGTGGAATGGTGAAAAACAATTTCAAATTATTTATCAGGACATTACGGACCGCAGGCGGGCAGAAGAAGCTTTACAGGAGAGCGAATCAAAGTTCCGGACTCTTTTCGAAACGGCCAATGATGCCATTTTCCTGATGGATCAGGATATAGTTATTCATTGCAACTTCAAATCCCTTGAGATGTTTCGTTGCAGCAGGGAACAGATCGTCGGGCAACATCCTTATTTGTTTTCCCCTGAAATCCAACCTGATGGAAGAAAATCCATAGATAAAGCTCAGGAAAAAATCAATGCAGCACTCAGAGGTCACACACAGTTCTTTGAGTGGAAACACAGACGTTACGACGGTACTCTGTTTGATGCGGAAGTCAGCCTGAATGCCTTCAGCAATATGGGCAAATACTACATTCAAACTATTGTTCGTGATATTACCGATCGTAAAAATGTGGAAAAGAAGTTAAAAGACAGTGAAAAAAGATACCGTGAGTTGAGTATTATCGATGACCTTACTCAGCTTTATAATTCCAGATATTTTTACCATCAGCTTAGAAGGGAACTCGACCGGTTGGAACGGCACGAATATCCTTTGACCCTTCTCCTTCTTGATCTGGATGATTTTAAAGCATTTAATGATACCTATGGCCATATTGAAGGAGATGGGGTTTTATTACGGCTTGGTCGGGTTATAAAAAAATGTCTGCGCAAAGAAGATTCCGCGTATCGTTATGGGGGTGAGGAATTTACAATAATTTTACCTATGACAAAAAGAGATGAAGGCGTAATTACAGCGGAAAGAATCAGAGAAGAGTTAAAGAAGGAGAATTTTTCTCCTGTGCCACATAAACGCGTATACCTTACAGTGAGTATAGGCGTTGCAGAATACAGGAAACATGAAGATGTAAAAGCCTTTGTTAATCGGGTTGATCACCTTATGTATCAGGGGAAAAGAAACGGTAAAAACAGAGTTTGTTCTGATTCATAATCTTAGAGAGGAGATGTTGTGTGATAATTTCCAATTACAAATTTCAAAATGAATAAAACGCAGAAAAAAATAATTAAGAATTACAAAATTAAAACGGCAAAGGGTGAATTACCAGTATATATATTTGATCCGGATGAATTCGGTGGAGAATATGACCGCCAAAACCTTTTCTATGTCTGCGGTGTATGGACAACCAGTTTGATTGCCATGGTGACCAACCTTGTTCAGGCTTTATACAGGAAAATCGCCAATGGCGGTGGTCCTATAAATAAGATTCTCTGGGATATGGGACGTGATCATGATCATGTTTCGAGTTTCGCCTTTGACCGCCTTAGTAAATTCAATCGTCAGGCAAAATATGGGGCGACCGGCTGGCGCTCACTCGAATTGTTTTACAACTATCACGAGAAAATAAAACCGCAATTAAAAGATAATTTCGAAGGATGTATAACGCGGTACTGGATTGGTAACTTTGAAAATCGTCAGGCTGTGACTAACAGGTTTAAAATTGTTATTAACCTTCTGGTTGCCACCTTTTCTGAATTTGCGGCAGAGAAGGAAATTCGTCTCCTTTCGATTGCTTCCGGTTCGGCCCAGGAGTTATTGGAAGCAATGAAAAGGTGTCCGCATCTTAATATCAACGTCCTCCTTCTTGATGCCGATGCCAGTGCCATCAGTGAGGCTAAAAAAATGGTCGAAGAGGCCGGATTCAGTGATAGATTTTCTTATGTTCATGATACAGTAAAAGTTGTTGAAGATGTTGCCCGTGTTTTTCAACCGCACATCATTGAAATGGTGGGTTTTCTGGATTATCGTTCTCGCAATAAGGCGATAACTTTAATTAATCTGATAAAAAAACAACTTCCCGGAGATGGAATTTTCATCACCTGTAATATTAGAAAAAACAGAGAGAAAATATTTCTTGATTGGGTACTCATTTGGCCAATGATCTACCGTAATGAAGAGGAATTTGCTGACCTGCTTGTCCATGGCGGTTTTCCTGTAGAAAATATACAACTTATTTATGAACCGTTTAAAATTCATGGAATTGCGGTATGCAAAAAATAAAGTCATTGTTATGATGGTAACAATTTTTTATGAGGAAACAATAAGAATTAAATGAATCTAAAAGGTCAAAAGATATCAGTCAATAATATTAATTTGAATGTATTTATTGAGGGAAAAGGCCGTCCGGTTATTCTTCTGCACGGATTTCCTGATTCTGCCCGTGTCTGGCGCAATCAGATTACATTTCTAACAGGCCATGGTTTTCAAGTGATTGTTCCGGATCTTAGAGGATTTGGTGATTCCGACGCCCCCCCTGGCAAAGAAAATTATACTCTGGAGAACATAATCGGTGACGTGACCGCCCTTATGGATCTGCTTGGCATAAATCAGGTTCCTGTCGTCGGTCATGACTGGGGTGCCGTTATAGGTTGGATACTGGCCATTAGACATCCGGAACGTGTAGAACGCTACGTTGCCATATCCGTAGGTCATCCGCGAGCTTACCGTTCTGATTTTATACAAAAATTACGTTCCTGGTATGCAGTTTTATTTCAAATTCCCTTTCTTTCGGAACTGGGGATTAGCGCCATAGACTGGTTTCTTTTGCGAAAGCTTACGGGAAACCATGCGGAAACAAATAACTGGATCAGTGATCTTTCCAGGAATGGTCGCCTGACCGCAGGCTTGAACTGGTACCGCGCAAATTTTTCGCGCATTCTTTCTGAGGATTTCCCCAATGTGAAAGTACCGGTTTTCGGTATTTGGAGCAGTGGAGATATATTTCTGTCCAGAGGGCAGATGTTGAAAAGTGCTGCCTATGTTGATGGTCCGTGGCGATACGATATGATTGACGGCGCGAGCCACTGGATTCCACTTGATGTACCGGAGCGCTTAAATCATTTACTGCTCGAATATCTGGAAAGTGTTCCGTCATCTTCTAATATCAGTTAAGAGAAAGCGTAATTGAAGAAAAGAAACAGCAATCCGGTCTTGTCTTTTGCGTTCTGGAAAGACACAAAAAATAATTTCATATCGATAAAAATTATGATTAATCGTTATACGTATATAGTGTTTTCTGAGAAAATATCTTGCTTTAGATTAGTTAGTATTTTAAGAACAGTTTAGTTGAAAAAATCGGATTTTAGTTAAAACAGCAGATATTATAATCAAAAATGAAGAAACTTATATACGAACCTGCACTCAGTATATTTGCGGCAATGAAGCTGCATTCCTGTAGCTCTACAGGAAAAGATAAACTGAAATCATTATTAAATAAATTGCATCCTGTGTCATGTGACAAAGGATTGATTCGTTTAGGACCAATGAGTGACGGAGGTTATCTTATTCCGGATGATCTTGAAGGGATTGAAGCGTGTTTTTCGCCTGGCGTTGGCTTTAATTCAATATTTGAAAAGGATTGTGCGAACAGAGGGATGAAGGTTTTTCTGGCGGATAAATCTGTAGACAAACCAAAACAGTCTCACGAGTATTTTGTTTTTACAAAAAAGCATATTGGAATCATGAACAACGATAGTTTTATGACTATTGATGATTGGGTGGAATCATCTTTGCCAGATTCAAAAAGTGATCTATTGTTGCAAATGGATATAGAAGGTTCTGAATATGAAGTATTATTGGTTGCTTCGGATGATATTTTACAACGTTTCAGAATTATTGTAGTTGAGTTTCATTCCTTAAATGAACTTTGTCGCAGATCCTTTTTTATATTGGCATCGCGAGTGTTTGAAAAACTTTTACAAACGCATACATGTGTACACAATCATCCCAATAATTTTTCTGATTTAGTAAAATTTAAAGGTTTGGAGATTCCTACGGTAATGGAACTTACTTTCTTGCGTAATGACCGGGTCAGCAGTCCATCGTTTGCTAAAATTTTCCCACATCCTTTAGATGCGGATAACACGGGAGACTATCCTTCTCTTCCTTTGCCTAAATGCTGGTACAAAGGGAAATAGAAGTAATACCGATTCTAAATCAAAGATGATATTGA
>AWGX01000010.1 GCA_000495415.1 Smithella sp. ME-1
CCCGCCTCAATTATTTTTATGCCTTCACTATCAGAAGCTGAAATCATGGCTTTTAATTTGACCGATGGCTGAATTCTCATTTCACCGCGAATATTGCGGACAGATGTAATGATGTTCATTATCATTTCCATTTCTTTTTCGGCTACTTTGTCTTCCCATGCTGCATTGATAACAGGAAATTTGCTGACCATGATGGAATATTCGTCACTTCCATTCAATGCCTGCCAAAGTTCTTCGGTAACGAACGGCATGAAAGGATGTAAAAGTTGCAGCATTGTCCTAAATACTTCATGCAAAGTTTTCTGGGTTGCCTGTCTTTGTTCCGGACTTGCCTTGCCATAAAATACCGGTTTGCTTAATTCCAGATACCAGTCACAGAACTCATGCCAGATAAAATGATAAATTGCTGCCGACGCATCGTTGAAATGATACTCATCCAGACTTCGTGTAACTTCCGCTATTTTTTCATTCAGTTTTGCCTTAATCCATTTGTCAGGCAATGAATCAGATGCATTTACCTGTGCTGATTCATCGAAATCTGTCAGATTGGCTAAGGTGAGTTTGGATGCATTCCAGATTTTGTTGACAAAAAATTTGTAGCCTTCTATGCGTTCCGGTGACAATCGAACGTCCCGCCCCTGCGCAGTATATGCTGCCAGTGTGAAACGGAACGCGTCCGTACCGTATTGATCAATCATCAAAAGGGGATCAATAATATTCCCCTTGGATTTACTCATCTTCTCCCCTTTTTCATCGCGCACCAGCGCGTGAAGATAAACATGTCGGAAGGGAACGTCTTTCATCACATAAAGACCCATCATCATCATTCGGGCTACCCAGAAGAAAAGAATATCGAAACCGGTAATTAAAAGTGACGTAGGATAAAACGTTTTAAGAGCTTCGTTCTTACCAGGCCAGCC
>AWGX01000011.1 GCA_000495415.1 Smithella sp. ME-1
TCCCGCGTCGCTTCGCTCCTGGGATAAGTTCAACTAACGCTGCAAACTTCATCCCGATTCATCGGGACTTGTTTGCACCGAGTTTCTCTAATTAAACAGATAATTAATTTCCAAAAGATCTTCACAATAATAATCGGCATGGGCATCCAATAATGCCTGTCTGTTCCCCAGTCCATTTAAATAAGTGCAACTTAATATTCCGGAATTTTTTGCCACAACAATGTCATTCATACCATCACCGATGATTAATGTATCTTCTTTTGCTGCTTTGTATTTACTTAATATATGATCAATGACACGCCTATCAGGTTTCAGGAATGGTGTTGAATCGGCACCGATTATTTCCACAAAATATTGGGTTATATTCAGTCCTTGAGCTATGGCTAAGGTATAAATATAGCGTTTATTTGTCAAAATAATTTTAGTTTTATTTTTATAATTTGTTAAGACATCTTCGACGTGCGGGCAGAGTTTTGTATTATCTAAAAGATGTTTACCGTAGTAATCAGTGAATATTGTCATCGCTTTTTCGCGATATTTGATATTATCCGGGCCTAATGCTTTTTCAATCAATTTGCTGACACCGTCACCAACAAAGCTGAGAATTTCCTGTCCCGGTTTTTCCCTTAGCTTCAGTGTATTCAACATGTAATTAATTGATTGAATCAAATCGGCACCTGTGGAAACAAGAGTGCCATCGAAATCAAATATCATTAAATCTATCTTTTTCATCACTTCCCCTTTAAATAATATAACGAAGTGCTGCAGCAAACACAAGTTTGTTTATTTAAAAAGTATTTGACTAACTTACCTGCCGGTGGTAGATACACATTAACCGCTTGGATCCATTTTATCGACTGAGACGGTATTTATTTTAATGTGAACTGTCGAGGTCTTCCTTTTTTGCGGAAGACCTTTTGTGTTTGTGAGACTTAAATTTCAAAAACGAAGTACATTGAAATTTTTTAGCCGAACAATCCCCGGAGCGGAGTGAGGCGGAATTTTTACACTATGAATAAACGAAATATAAATACATTTGCCATAATCGGCACAGGCATGGTTGGAACAGCCATAGGTTTTTTATTAAAAAAAGCCGGATATAAAATAACCGCCATTTCCGACAAATCTCCTGCCTCATTGAAAAGAGCTCAAGCTTATATTGGAGGAGAATCTTTTCGCAATCCGCAAGAAGCCGTGCAAAGAGCCGACTGTATTTTAATTACAACTCCTGATGATAAAATTTCTTCCGCTTGCAGAGAAATCGCTCTTTGCCCTGCAATAAAAAACAAACTTGTTTTCCATATGAGCGGAGCCGGCGATCTGACGCTTCTCGAGTCAGCAAAAAAAGCGGGGGCAGCAGTTGCCAGCATTCATCCCCTGCAGAGTTTTTCTTCAATTAATCAAGCTATAAAAAACATTCCCGGTAGTTATTTTGCAATCACGTCTGATAAAAAAGCTCAGGCTCCGGCAAGGAATATTGTTGTTCATCTGGGAGGAATTCCTTTTTTTATATCCTCCAATCAAAAACCACTTTACCATGCTGCTGCCTGCATTGCGTCCAATTATCTGGTTGCTCTGATTAATACGGTGGAATCAATTTATCAGGCTATCGGACTGAATGAAAAAGATGCGAAGAAGGCTTATCTGCCTTTAGTTTACGGCAGTCTCAGAAACATTGAGAATTCCGGTTCGATTCCATCTCTTACGGGTCCCATCGCCCGTGGAGATTTGGGTACTATTAAGAAACATATTTCGGCCATTAGCAAAAATCTGCCCCAATATTCATCATTATATTCTTCCCTGGGATTAATAGCTGTTAAAGTTGCACAAAAAAAAGGAACTTTAAATAACCGGCAGGCAAAAGAAATTAACACTATTTTAAAAGGAGTAAAAAAATGAGCACGCAAAACAAGTCTAACCGCAAAACAATCCTTGACATAAAAAAGATGAAAATCCAGGGAGAGAAAATTACTGTATTGACAGCTTATGATTACGGGATGGCTTCGATAATGGATGAAAGCGATATAGATATTATTCTTGTCGGCGATTCTCTGGGGATGGTTGTTTTAGGTTATGATACAACACTGCCTGTCACCATGGACGAAATGTTATCCCACACTAAAGCTGTCGCACGCGGAGCTAACAAGGCGTTAATTGTTGCCGACATGCCGTTTTTGTCTTATCAGACGTCCGAAGAATCAGCAATAACCAACGCAGGACGATTTTTAAAAGAGGGAAATGCTCAGGCTGTTAAACTTGAAGGTGGTAGAGAAGTCGCCGAAACGGTGCGTAAAATTACTTCATCAGGTATACCGGTTATGGCCCATTTGGGTTTGACTCCTCAATCTATAAATCAAATAGGTGGCTATAAGGTACAGGGGAAAACAGACGCAACCGCCCGCAGAATTATTGAAGACGCCAAGATTCTGGAAGAATCCGGCGCATTTTCTATTGTTCTGGAATGCATTCCTGAAGGACTGGCTGCTGAAGTTTCCAGCTCCATTGCCATTCCGACAATTGGTATAGGAGCCGGAGTTAATTGCGACGGACAGGTTCTCGTAATCAATGATGTGTTAGGAATGTATGAAAGATTCACACCTAAATTTGTAAAAAAATACGCTAATCTAAACCTGGAAATTAAAAAAGCGGTTAAGACCTATATCACGGAAGTTAAACATGGAACTTTCCCTGATAGTGAACATAGTTTTAAGTAAGCGGATTTAAGTCTCGTTAATAAACTGTTATTTTAGCGTTTTGCTGTAATTTCTTCAAAACGTCCGCAAAAACTTTTGATCGATTTTGTTGTTCCAGAAAAGCTGATATTCTGTCTTTTACTTCCACCAGAGCTATTGTTTTTGCAGGTTTACGATCCAGCACCTGAATAATATGATAACCAAACTCAGTAGTTACTACCGGTCCTATAACATTTCTTTCCTGCGAAAATACTGCGTCTTCAAATTCTTTTACCATCTGTCCTTTATTAATGTAATTAAGATCACCGCCGGCTTCCTTGCTCGGGCAATCGGAATTCTTACGCGCCAATTCAACAAAGTCCCCTCCATTTAATAATTGTTTGCGCAAATTTTCGATCTCGTTTTTTTTCTCTGTTTTTATTTTTTCACTGTCATCTTTGTTGACTGATACCAGAATATGACGAACGCGAGCGCTTTCCGGACTGACAAATAACTTATCTTTGTTCTCATTATAAAACTTGCTTATTTCTTTTTGAGATGGCTTTGCTTTATCACCGATTTCCTTGTTCATGAATTTTTCTACTTTAATTCCCAACATTATGTCTTCTTGAGATATCTTATTTTCCTTTAAAAATTCATCCAATTTTTTGTTTGACGGAAGACTGGCTTGCAGTTTGTCTTTTGTTATTTTTATTTCCTGCTCGCTTACTTCAATTTTTTTCCTCGCCATTTCATCGTTCAAAATGGTTCGCATAATAAATTCATCAATCAGTCTTTTTCTAATGTTATCTCTGAACTCTTTTTGTTTATCGGCCGGGACCTTATCCTTGAGCATTGCTAATCTGTCTTTAATCAGATTTTCCAGTTCTGCTTTTTTCAATATTCTTCCATCAACGCTGATTGCCGCATCAGCCGGCACACCAGCCCCGACTGCAATATTTTGTGCATTACCGGCGGTAATGGATCCGGAAACCACGGAATCCGGAGATTCTTTTTTGTCCTTATCTTTATCACCACAACCTGACACCAGAATAAAAACAAATAAAACAGAAATAACCAGCCAACTTTTATTAATCATATTTTTCATGAATCTCCCCCAAAATATTCATCAAAATGTTCAATAATTATAATCTATATGCAAAATACTAATTCACGTCAAGGTAATTATCCCTGCTTGTTAAGTTCGATTGGTCATTATGTCAGTCTGCGCAAATATTGCAGTATTTCTATTTGATCTTCCAGGGCCGGAATCTTTGTCCCTGAATTATGTTTCGGCCTCTGCATTTCCGACATGGAAAGAATTCTGTCCAAAGCTTCGAACATACCGATTTTCGGATAAATCTCTGTCGTAAAATAATTAATCAATTTTAAAGTCTTAAATCCGTCAAACCAGTCACTAAACTGACGGGCCCGTATTTTTTCGTCTTTTGAATTACGGCGCATCTTTGACCATATTACGGCAAAGTCACTGACTTTTAGAAAATTTTTTAACACAGCATGAATTTCTCCTGCTTTTGTAAGAATTTCATCTTCATCTGCCATCATACATTCATTCATAAGTTGCAGCCAATTACTTAATATCGTGAATATTCTCACGTCATATAAACTATAAAATTCTTCTTTGTCGATTCCGGAAAGAAATTTTTGTATGCTTTTTCCCGTTCCGAAAGGAACACGCGTTGATGACCGGGCAGAAGGATAAACACAAGTTTCTTTAACGTAATTAATTGCTCCCGTTTTCGCGAGTTTGTTGAGGAAATAAAAATCTTCCCCTGCTTCACGTCTGTTCATTCCCCTGACTTCCAGATAGGCTTCAGTCGAGACGGCAATTGTCGAGCCGATGGAATGAAACGCCCAGGGTGATTTAGCGTACCTGAGACCCAGAGTCCAGTATCGCAGAAAAATCTCATAACAGACAATAGCAGCCTGTTGTTCATAAATATCCGGCATCTGATGTTCATAAGCCACAATTGCCGTTTTTACTTCCGGTGTAAAATATTTTCTTATCACAGAAAAATAACTATCCCTGACCAGAGTATCGGCATCAAGACATAAAATCACTGGAGATGAAGCTGAATTATTTTCTAACAGACGCAAGGCCATATCCATACCGATCTTTCTCGCCAGACCAACCCCTCCGGTTCTTGTTGGCATTTCACACCCTTTTGATGCGGCATTGATGTAGCCGAGTTTCATTTTTGATTCAGCGATATCACTTAAGAGAGAATATATTTTGTGTTCGTCACCGAATTTTTTTAAAGACTTTCTCTTCGTGAGCGCATCCAGGCATTCGATTGTCCAGAGGTTATTTTCTATATCTTCAGAAGGTGAATCTTCCTTGTTGTTAACAACACACAGCACAAAAGAATATTCTAAAGATGATGGTGGATTTTTTGCAATTGAAGCCAACGTAGAAAAAAGCAACTCTTTTTCTGCGTAAACCGGTATGACAACAACCTGAGAAATATTATCAGTATCATTGGCTGTTAACCGCCATTTCTCTCCGACTGAATAATTATACAAATAAGTATCTATTAAAGACTTCTTTCTCATCGCCAATGTTTCATCACATTTTCTTTCAACAACGTGTAGTCATTACCGGTAATCCAATTAATCAATATTCCTTTTTTCTCCATGCGCCGAAACCACGTTTCCTGTCTTTTGGCAAACTGGTGAATAGCCGTATTTAATCTTCTTTCCATTTCTTCAAATGTAATCAATTTCTGCAGATACCGGGAAATAAAACGATACTCCAGTCCAAAACTTTCCAATCTTGTCCAGGTCAATCCTGATTCCTGCAGTTTCATTACTTCTTCTATCATTCCCTGATTTAATCGTTCTTTCAATCGCTCCGTAATACGCTGCCGAAGGTTTGATCTTTCCCACCTGATGCCAAATACTAGAGCATCAATATGAGGCCTTTTCCTTTGATGATTGTTTGCCGAATTTCGCACCAGTTCAATTTCTATTGCCCGGATTAATCTTCCATGGTCGTCAAGATCAGTTTTATTATGCATACGGGGTTTTAAAGCCAGTAGCATTTCCTGCAGTTCACTTTTTGATTTTAGACTTAATTCTTCCCGTATTTTTTCATCCGCCGGGGCATGCGGCATATTGTATCCGGTCAGCACCGATTCCAGATAAAGACCCGTTCCTCCGACAAGAACAGGCACAATTTTTCTTTCGATCAGATTGTTAAATACTTCGTAAAATCTGTTCTGAAATTCAAATAAATTAAATTCATGTTCAGGTTCTATGATATCAATCAGATGGTACGGAATTTCCCGACCATTAATAATATATTCATTTAAATCTTTGCCTGTACCTATATTCATTCTTTTATAAACCTGACGGGAATCGGCAGAAATTATTTCGCCCCGCATATCATGGGCAAGCCTCACCGCCAGACGCGTTTTACCTGACGCTGTCGGACCAAGAATTACAATTAAATTTTTCGCCATATTACTATTGCCTTGAAATTATGAATCATTAAATATATGCATTATCTACTACATTAATACTATTTTGCCAACATTTGCTAAAAAATGATTAAGAGCCTTGATTTAGGAAAAGAGAAGATTTTCCCTTTGATTTTAAAAATGAGCTGGCCGTCTATTCTAGCGTTGACGGCAATGTCCATATATAATTTTATTGACACTTTTTGGCTGGCAAGATTAAGCCCCCAGGCGTTGGCTGCTCTTACAATTTGCTTTCCTGTACAAATGATTTTTGCTGCAATCGGTGTGGGAACAGGCACTGGCGCCGGTTCTTTTTCAGCACGAATGTTTGGTGCCGGAAAAATTCATGAGGCACAAAAAACTGCCGGGCAGATTTTTTTTCTTTCTTTTTTCTTTGGCTTAATTACAATTGTTTCAGTTTTATTATTCGGAGACAAAATTCTTGTTTCCTTTGGTGCCTTTGATGAAATACTTCCTCTTTGTCACGACTATCTTTACGTTATAGTCTTCAGCGCACCTTTTATGTTCTTTTCGATGATGTCCAACTATTTGCTTCGGGTGGAAGGAAGACCTCTTCTGTCCATGTATGTCGTTTTAATTGCTTCTATTTCCAGCGCTATTCTCGATCCTTTATTAATTTTCGGAATCGGTCCTTTTCCCCGTATGGGAATTAAAGGAGCCGCGCTCGCCGCTGTTTCCGCACAGTGCATTGCTTTTGTGTTTTCAGCATATTTCATCCAGTTAAAATCATCCAAATATAATCTTAAGTGGAAACATCTTTTTCCTGATTTATCAACAATCAAATCGATTTTTTCAACCGGATTGCCTTCCATCGCCATAAATTTAGTTGTCAGTATTGTCCTGGTCATTTACAATCATGTATTAGCGCATTTCGGCTTTCTGGCTGTCGCCGCATTAGGAATTTGTTTTCGGGTGAATAGCCTGGTTACCATGGTACTCTTCGGTATCGGATTTGGCTTGATGCCTATTGTAGGATTTAGTGACGGTGCCAAACTTTATCAAAGGCTCAAAGAATCGGTTTTTGTTGCTTTGAAATTCTCCGTTTCACTTGTCTTTGTTGCTTCAATAGTTTTAGAGATATTTGCCGGGCAGATCGTCGGACTTTTTTCCAGCGATCCATCCTTAACTGCTATCGCCACGCCTGCTTTACGCATTTTTGCTTCGTCGCTTATTTTAATTGCTCCCATTGTCATTTTCATAAATATGTTTCTAGGACTGGGCAAAGGAAACTTGGCTATGTTTTTACTTTTTTTTCGTGACTGTCTCGCCCTGATTCCTCTTTTGATTTTTTTACCATTATGGCTTGGTCTTAAGGGAGCCTGGCTCGCAACGCCTATTGCCAATTTATTGGCGCTCTTTGCAGTCCTTTTTTACGCCAGGAAGGAATTGCGTCGTATTGAAACAAAATAATTTGATTTACATTTCCTGTTTTCAGTTTGTCTCATTTCCCAATACGTTTCAGGAATAGTTCCCATCCCGAGAATCGGGATTGGATAGTTCGACTTA
>AWGX01000012.1 GCA_000495415.1 Smithella sp. ME-1
CTACGATGTCTTGGCACTCAACACGTAATCTCTATCTTGCCGACTCAATCAGAATGGAAGAAATCCCCATTTTTCACTATTCATATTCACATTTCACTTTGTGCGCCAAACTCTTCGCAAGCGCAATGAATTAGAAACAACAGAGACCGAACTCAAGGCCATCGCCGCGGCGGCAAATTCGGGATTCAGCAGTATTCCAAAGAAGGGATACAAAACTCCTGCGGCAACAGGAATACCAATTACA
>AWGX01000013.1 GCA_000495415.1 Smithella sp. ME-1
CCTTTGATGCCAAAACCGAGAATCCCGCCGGCACCTTTCGTTAGATATTTTTTTACACGCTTTTGCTCCGGGCTTGACTTAATCCCGGGATAATTGACCCAGCTGACTTTAGGATGTTTCTCCAGATATTCAGCCACAGCCAGAGCGTTCTCCGAATGACGCGGCATTCTCAGGTGAATGGTTTCCAGCCCCTGAAGAAGCAGGAAAGAATTAAATGGCGATATTGCCGGGCCCAGATCGCGCAGAAGCGTTACACGGGCTTTGATGATGTAGGCGATATTGCCGCTGGCCTTCAGGGCTTCGACGAAATCGATTCCGTGATAGCTGGCGTCCGGTCCGGCAATCAGAGGGAAGTTGCCGTTGGTCCAGTCAAATTTCCCGGAATCAACAATCAAACCGCCCAGCGATGTGCCGTGGCCGCCGATGAATTTTGTCGCCGAATACACCACGATATCCGCGCCGAAATCAATCGGCCGCAGCAGATAAGGCGAAACAGTATTGTCCAAAACCAGCGGAATGCCCTTTTGATGCGCGACTGAGGCAAGGCCTTCGATGTCGGTGATATCCAATTTGGGATTACCGATGGACTCCGCGTAAATCGCTTTCGTTTTCGGCGTGATGGCCGCCTGCAGCGCCTTCAGGTCGTTAGACTTTATGAAATTAACTTTTATTCCCATACGCGCAAATGTATGTCGAAATAAATTATAAGTTCCGCCGTAAAGATTGTCCGCCGAAACGATTTCGTCGCCGGTCTGCGCGATATTCAAAAGCGCCAGCGTAATGGCCGACTGGCCGCTGGCTACCGCCAGCGCTCCCACACCGCCGTCAAGCAGAGCGATTCTTTTTTCCAAAACATCGGTAGTAGGATTCATCAGTCGCGTGTAAATATTGCCGAACTCTTTCAAACCAAACAGATTGGCCGCGTGGTCCGTGTCTTTAAACTGATACGATGTTGTCTGATAAATGGGGACGGCGCGCGAACCGGTTGTCGGGTCTGGTTGCTGC
>AWGX01000014.1 GCA_000495415.1 Smithella sp. ME-1
TACCCAGATGCTTGAATAATTCATCCGCATTTTTAAATATTTTACCGCCGCCATTTTCTATTTCTTCCATAGCGTCTAAAGTTTCCGCATTGGGAATATTTATTTCAAAAGGCAAGCCGCGATGAAGTTCGACTTGTTTGAAAAACAGCGTAATTGCCTGCGTAGTTGATAGGCCCAGCATATCAAAATATTTTTCGGCTTTTGTTTTTAATCCGGGCTCAATACGGGCGCGAACCATAGCACTTTTGATTTTAGTAGTTGTTCTATTCATGATTATATTCCTCCTTTGATTTAAGGTAGCACATACGGGATACATTGTCAAGCATTCAGAACAGATTCAGAACAGATAAAGATTTGAGAATCGTTTGGGGTTTTTTAAACGAGCTAAATATTTTTTGGCATTCTTGAAAACTGATATGGCGTCCCCGGATTTAGAACAAAGCAGGCCTAATAATAGGGCGCTGTCCATAGCTTTTCTGCCGGTTCCGGAAGTTGATCCT
>AWGX01000015.1 GCA_000495415.1 Smithella sp. ME-1
GCCATGACACCATTTATGGCGAACAAATTCAGGAATTAAGAAAAATCATGGAAAGCGGCAAATATTCCGCAGGCAGCGCTTCGTCACGAGCTCAGGACATTTCCGCAGATTATGAAAATTATCTTTTCGAACATATCAAAATCAACAAAAAAATTAAAGTCGCTGTTGATGGCGGCAATGGTGTTGGTGGACACTTTGCCCTTCCCCTCTTGCAGCGTTTCGGCTGTGAAGTTATTCCCATTTATTGTGAACCTGATGGCCACTTCCCCAATCATTTTCCAGACCCTACCGTAGAAGAAAACTTAACGGAACTGATTAAACTGGTCGTCAGCAAAAAAGCGGATTTGGGAATAGCGTTCGACGGAGATGCCGACCGCCTCGGCGTAATCAGTGATAAAGGAGAAATAATCTGGGGAGATAAATTGCTGCTTCTTTTTGCCCGTCAAATTCTCAAGAACAAACCCAATGCGACAATTATCGGCGAGG
>AWGX01000016.1 GCA_000495415.1 Smithella sp. ME-1
CGAGGACAAGCTTCGCGGGAATGATAATATTGTTTTTGTATCCAGTTTTGCAAAGGTCACAAGCGGTCATTCCATGACATGATTGCAAATTAGTGACGGTCGAAATACAAAATAAATAAAAATGATTATTTCTGCCCAACATAAAATAAATATTCCGGTTAGAAAAGTATTAATTATTCAATTAGGAGACATAGGGGATGTTGTATGGGCAATTCCTGCTTATTGGGCGGTAAAAAATGCTTTCCCTCAGGCTGTTCTCTCAGTTTTAACCAGAAAGCCCAACGGGGATTTGCTTTTGGACGATTCCCGTATCGGTAATGTATTTCAAGTCGACCAGCAAGGTGTATTCAAGGGATTGAAATTATTAAAATCAATACGCATGGAAAAATTTGATTTGCTCTTTGATCTGCGCGCTGATGATCGTGGAGCTTATATTTCTTTGTTAAGCGGAGCAAAAATGCGAGCCGCTCTTTATTATAAGGGAATTAAGTGGCGAAACAAAATGTTTACACATCTTGCGGATCCGCCTCAGGTTGAAGAAAGAATTTTGGGAGCTGCCGAACAGTCACTAAAAATTCTTAGAAGTTTTGGGATACAGGAAACGACTTCCACTCCTCAACTTTCTATTTCTACGGCAACAAGGAATAAGGTAATTGAATTATTGGCGTCAGAAAATGTTATTTCTGAAAAAGGTTATGTCACAATCAATCCTTTTTCACGCTGGTCTTACAAGGAATGGGGAATTGATAAGTGGCGGCAGATCATATCTTTTATCTCGCAGAAATATAAAATGCCGGTCTTGATTATGGGATCTAAGGAAGAAAGAACACGTGCCGATGAATTAACTGCTGCCGATTCATTTTCGGCCTATAATCTGGCCGGAAAAACGACACTGCGGGAGATGGCTGGTTTTTTACAGCAAAGCAGTTTGCATATTGGAGTTGATAGCGCCGCACCTCATATTGCCGCGGCAGTCGGCACGCCGACATTGACTATTTACGGTCCGTCCGACTGGCGTGATTGGGCTCCGCCGGGAGAAAAGAACCAGGTTGTCCTGCCGGATATGGATTGTGTGCCCTGTCGCAAAAAAGGTTGTGACGGAAGCGGTCAAAGTAAGTGCCTTGACAGTTTGGCTGTTATTAAAGTACAAGATGCCGTGGAAAAAATGTTTAATAATTATGTATTCTATAAAACTGATCTTAAATAATTCTTTCGTAGTATAAAATGAAAAATTCCCAAAGTATAATTAAGAATGAAATAACGGCACTATTCAAATATTTTCATATGTGGTCGTTGCTGGGATGGTATGATATAAAACAAAGATACCGCCGTTCAATGATTGGACCGTTCTGGATTACCATAAGTACGGGAATTATGGTTGCCAGCATCGGATTAATGTTTTCGACGATATTTAAATCCTCAGTCAGAGAATTCCTGCCATACTTCGCTATCGGGCAGATAACATGGCTTCTGCTTTCCGCACAACTTACAGATGCCTGCACAATGTTTGCTCAGTCTCAGTCTATTATTAAACAGGTATCTCTTCCTCTTTCTGTTCATGTGTTGAGGAAATTATGGTACAATATCATATTGTTTCTTCATAATTTTCTCATTATTATTATTGTATTGACAATTGCCGGAAACGGATTTTTATGGGAATATTTTTTAATCATACCGGCAGTTATACTTATCCTGATTCTACTTTTTCTTCTTTCTGTGATTCTCGGAATTATCTGTACGAGATTTCGTGATATAACCCAAATTGTAACGGTGTTTCTTCAGCTCATTTATTTTTTTACCCCTATTTTCTGGATGAAAAAGTCTCTTGGATCCAAACAATCGTGGATTACCGACTTCAATCCCTTTTACCATATAATTGAGTTGGTGCGTTCTCCCTTATTGGGTAAAACGCCGGATCTTTATCACTGGATTATTCTGCTGATATATATAGCATTAGCGGCGATAATAACTTTCTTTTTTATAAGGCGTTTCCGTAACAGGGTAGCTTACTGGCTATAGGTAAAATCATGACTTCAATAAAAGCGAAAAACCTGACCATATATTATCCGATTTTTGATTCATCAAGCCGATCTCTCAAGAAAGCCGTCGTTCGTGCGGCGACCGGTGGTAAAATTGCCAATGATGCTCATGGAATCAGTGTTTGTGCCATTGATAATATTTCTTTCTCTTTTGATGAAGGTGAGAGAATAGGTCTGGTGGGGCATAACGGGGCTGGAAAATCGACGCTCCTGCGCGCAATCGCCGGGGTCTACGCTCCCACAATGGGCAGTATGGAAGTCAGCGGGTCAATCGTTTCGTTGCTGGATCTTTCTCTGGGTATGGATAATGAGTTTACCGGTTATGAAAATATTTTTATGCGTTGCGTTCTTATGGGTATTGAGAAATCCGCGGTGAATAAACATATTGACGATATCATCGAATTCTCGGAATTGGGTGAGTATATAAGAATGCCGATGAGAACATATTCAACCGGTATGTCCTTGCGACTGGCTTTTTCAATTTGTACTACATTCCCTGCAGATATTGTTTTGATGGATGAGTGGTTGTCCGTAGGTGATGCCGATTTCAGCAAAAAAGCCGAAACACGGCTTCTAGAATTTATAAATAGATCTTCAATCCTTGTTCTGGCATCACATAAACCTGAACAAGTAAAAAAGATTTGTACCCGTGTTGTTACAATGGATCATGGCCGCATAACAGATGATAAATTAATTAATTAATTTAT
>AWGX01000017.1 GCA_000495415.1 Smithella sp. ME-1
GAAGTGCAGGAGAAGGTGCTGGATCAGTGGTTTTTCAAAATCACCGCCTACATCGAAGAGTTACTGGATTACTGCGACAGGCTGCCGGGTTGGCCGGAACGCGTCATGACGATGCAGAAAAACTGGATCGGGAAGAGCTACGGCTGCGAAGTTGATTTTCCGATGGCCGACGGGAAGGGAGCAATCAAGGTATTTACCACCCGTCAAGATACACTCTTCGGTGCGACTTTCATGCTGGTGGCTGCGGAGCATCCGCTGGTCATGGAACTGACCAAAGGCAAAGCCATCGAAAAAGATGTGCAGGCGTTTGTCGAAAAAGTCAAAAAACAGGACAAGCTAATGCGCACTTCCGAATATTATGAGAAGGAAGGCCTCTTCTTGGATTCCTACTGTCTCAATCCGCTCACCGGCTGGGAAATGCCTATCTTCGCGGCCAACTTTGTTCTGGCCGATTACGGCACCGGCTGCGTCATGGCCGTGCCGACTCACGATCAGCGCGACTTCGAGTTTGCCAAGAAATTCAATCTGCCGCTGGTTGTGGTCATTTCACCTAAAGACAGAACGCTCGATGCGGCGACGATGACCGAAGCTTACGTGGATGAAGGAATCCTGGTTAACTCAGGCCAGTTCAACGGTATGGAAAATACCAAGGTTCTGGAAGCCATCGCCGATTTCCTGGAAAAAAAAGGGAAGGGCAAACGCACCATTCAGTACCGCCTACGCGACTGGGGTATTTCCCGCCAGCGTTACTGGGGCGCGCCGATTCCGATGATTAATTGCGCTAAATGCGGCATCGTTCCAGTTGATGAAAAAGATCTGCCCATTGTGCTGCCCGAAAATATTAAATTAAGCAGTGAAGGCGGTTCGCCGCTGGCTGCTTCGAAGGAATTCGTTGATACAACCTGTCCGAAATGCGGCGGCAAAGCCACACGCGAGACGGACACGATGGATACATTCGTGGAATCTTCGTGGTACTTCGACCGCTTCTGCTGTCCTGATTGCGACACGAAGCCCGGCCTGGACCGCAAGAAACTGGATTACTGGATGCCGGTGGACCAGTACATCGGCGGCATCGAACACGCGATTCTGCATTTGTTGTATTCTCGCTTCTACACAAAAGTTCTGCGCGACTTCGGCGTGATCGGCGTGGATGAACCATTCACTAATCTGCTCACTCAAGGTATGGTCTGCAAAGAAACGATGAAGTGCAAAGAGCACGGCTTTCTTTTCCCCGAGCAGGCAGCGGACTGCAAGTGCCACATCTGCGGTAAAGATGTTATCATCGGCAAGACCGAAAAGATGTCCAAATCGCTCAAGAACGTCATTGATCCCGATTTTCTGATTAAAACATACGGCGCGGATACGGCGCGTATCTTCTGTCTGTTCGCGGCGCCGCCGGAAAAGGATCTGGAATGGAGCGAACAGGGCGTGGACGGGTCATTCCGATTTCTCAGCCGCCTGTGGCGCATACTAGAAGAGTATCTGGAAGATATCAAAGCCGTTGAACCGCTTTCTGGAATGATTGAGTTGGAAGATGAGTTAAAAGCGTTGCGGCGTAAGACTCATCAGACTATTCGCAAGGTGACTGTCGATATCGAAGACCGTTTCCATTTCAATACGGCCATTAGCGCCGTCATGGAACTGGTTAACGTTGTCTATCAGATCAAACGTCCCGCGAGCTCGAATAAAATTGCGCTTGGTGCAGTGCGCGAAGCGCTGGAAACGGCAATAGTTTTACTTACCCCGATTGTGCCGCATATTACGGAAGAACTCTGGCAGTTACTCGGCCATAAAGATTTGGCCTCCGATGTTGCGTGGCCGGAATTTGATCCGGCGATTGCCAGTGAAGAAGAGATGACAATCGTTGTGCAGATTAACGGCAAACTCAGGAGCCGAATGACCGTACCGGTGGATGAAGATCCGGAAAAAATCAAGGCTAACGCAATGGCAGATGAAAGAATAATAGCCATGACTGCAGGAATGCAGATCAAGAAAGTTATTTACGTGCCGAAAAAATTGGTCAATATTGTTGTTGGTTAGTAATGCCAGCAGTATTTCCCCTCGCCCTCGAGGGGAGAGGGTTAGGGTGAGGGCGAAGACCGGCGTATGCCGGTTGAAAAACAAAATGTCCCATCCCCTTAATCCCCGCCCACCAGGGGCGGGGAAGTTTATAAGGTATTGGAATGAAAAAAATTAATAAATCGCTGTTGATTAAAATCACATTTGTTTGTTTTTTGTCTGCTTGCCTGATCGGCTGCGGCTATTCATTTACGTTACGCGGTGATTCAATCGATAACCGTATTCAAAAAGTTTACGTTGAAGCTTTTATCAATAAAACAGCACAAGCGGAAATAGAAAACTATTTCCGGACAGCTTTTATTAATCAGTTTATTCAAAACAGCCGTTTTAAGGTTGTGTCCAGTGCGGAAGACGCGGACGCTATAGTTCGGGGGAAAATTCTTAATCTTAATACATCTCCTCTTTCATATGCCAAAAGTGGTCTGGCGGCGGAAGAACGGGCGACAGTTACCCTTGATCTGACTTTTGAAGATACCGCAAACAGCAAAATAATCTGGAGTTCAAAAAATATGGCGAGTTCAATTGATTATTCTTTGAACGAAGATATTAATCTGCTCCCTTCTGCCAGAAAACAGGCGTTGAGGAAACTGGCCAACGATATGGCGGAAAAAGCATTTAACCTGATGATGTCCGGATTCTAGTGAGACCCAAGCTTCAGGAACAGAGTGAATTGAAGCTTGCTGGTCGAACTATCACCGCAGCGCAGCGGAGTGGGATTTGAGACTCGCTAAGAACGAATGCCGGAGGTATCCCGCTGTCGTTTTGGTGAAAAATGGAAAAACAACAATGAAAAAATACTGGATTCCGTATCGCGCTTCGCTTGTACGG
>AWGX01000018.1 GCA_000495415.1 Smithella sp. ME-1
GTAAATGTAGTCTGACTCACTTTCATCGTAGCTGATAACGAATTTGTCTTCCGGAAAATAAGAAAGCCATTCCTGGGGAACAGGAAAGAAAAAATCCCGTTTATTCAGAATCTCTTTAAATGTTTTGAAATCACAAACGCCGGGATCGTTTAACGGCATGATATGTTTCTGTTTTTGTTTGTTCTGTCCTGAAACAAATAATCCGCAATCCGTTGTCAAAAATTCGTAATTGCTTGTTTTACGAAACAAATAGACATTGGCGAATGTATAATCAGAGAGCTGTAAATTCATTTTGTGAAAACGATCGGTGAGACAATCACGATGTTTCAAATCAACGGTTTCGATATTTTCCATAT
>AWGX01000019.1 GCA_000495415.1 Smithella sp. ME-1
ACTATAAGATTTCTCCCCGAGCATGCGCCGGGCTTTCGCCTCTCGGTCGATATGACAAAGCATTCATGAAGCACTACACTAGCGTAATTTTACGGTCAGTGGAGCAAAAAACAAATGAGTGTTTTCGAGTACATAGCGCTGGACGAAAAGGGCCGGCAACGCAAGGGTTTTATTGACGCGCCGGGTGTGGCCGCGGCACGTCAGAAACTGCGCGAAGAAAATGTTTACCCTGTCGAAATCAATCAGGCGGAAAACAAAAAAGAAAACGCATTGTCGGAGATTTTAAAGTTCAACATCTGGCAGCGGGTTCCCGCAGGCGATGTTTCTGTATTCACCCGTCAGTTGTCCACCCTTTTGGGTGCCGGGATGCCGCTTGTGCCTTCTCTTTCCATTCTGATGAAACAGACTAATAATCCTCTTTTAAAAAAATCGCTGGCACAAATCCGCGAACAGGTTAATGAAGGCAAAAGTCTGACGGAAAGCATGTCCGGTTTTCCTCAAATTTTTTCGCCTTTCTATTTAAATATGGTCAGGGCCGGAGAAGCATCGGGAGCCATCAATCTTGTTTTGGAGCGGCTTGCCGACTTTCAAGAAAACCAGCAGGCATTAATGAACAAAATCCGCTCGGCGCTGGCTTATCCGATTATTATGTTTTTTATCGGCAGCGCCGTTATTTTGCTGTTGATGACTTTTGTTGTCCCCAAAATCACCGGTATCTTCACCGACATGCATCAAACCCTGCCATTGATTACATTAGTTTTAATTACTGTCAGCAATTTTTTAAAATCTTTCTGGTGGCTTATTTTAATAATTCTTGCCGCTTTGATAGTCGCCTTCCGATACGCGATAACCGATACGGAAGCGGGCAGGCGACTTTGGGACAACAGTAAGCTGAAAGTTCCGGTATTCGGCCAGATAAACCGAAAAATCGCCATTGCCCGTTTTTCCAGAACATTGGCCACTTTACTGCAAAGCGGTGTTCCACTTCTTCAGGCCATGGAAATAGTCCGTAATGTTGTGAATAATACTATTATCAGCGAGGCAATCGGCAAAGCCGGTAAAGATGTGGAGGAAGGCAAAGAGCTCTCGGGACCATTGACACAAAGCGGCATATTCCCTCCCATGGTGACTGAAATGATTGCCGTGGGAGAACAAAGCGGCACGCTGGAGGCAATGCTCAACCGCATTGCCACGACTTATGAAACTGAAGCTCAGGCGGATATAATGGTTATGACTTCTCTTCTGGAACCGGTAATGATACTGGTCATGGGGTTTTTGGTCGGCTTTATTGTTGTTTCCATTTTGTTGCCGATATTTGAGATGAACCAGCTGATCCGGTAAGGTTTCATAAAAAGTCCATATGCTGCGTTGAATGTCCCCCGCCGGCGGGGGATTAAGGGGGTGGATG
>AWGX01000020.1 GCA_000495415.1 Smithella sp. ME-1
TTTTTTTATACGGCAGTTACTTTTAAGCCGGATGATGTTGCCGAGAATATGAAAAAATTCGGTGGTTATGTTCCCGGAATAAGACCGGGTAAGAAAACTGCCGAGTATATTGAAAACGTACTGGAGAAACTGACTTTTAGCGGTGCTATTTACGTTTCGATAATTTGTGTTTTACCGAGTGTTTTAATTTCTCAAATGAATGTTCCTTTTTATTTTGGCGGCACGGCGCTTTTGATCGTTGTTGGTGTTGCTATGGATACGGCAAGTCAGATTGAATCGCATCTGCTTACAAGGCAATACGAAGGATTCATGAAAAAA
>AWGX01000021.1 GCA_000495415.1 Smithella sp. ME-1
GGCATTTGAAAACCGTTATATAGTTGCCGAAGATGAATACTGTAAGAAAATTTGTAGTGATCCAAATGAGCCATGTGGTTTTTACGATTTCTGTGTGGGGTGCATCACCAGCATATATAGTTACTCTATAACCTCTTCGGGGAAGGTGGCGGCAGGGGATGTAATGACCCTGGAAGTGGGTGACTTGAAGAAGGAAAGATTAAAAGATATCTGGAAAAATTCAGAGATATTTAAAGCTATAAGAAACAGGGAAAATTTAAAGGGCAAATGCGGTA
>AWGX01000022.1 GCA_000495415.1 Smithella sp. ME-1
CTCCCTGCGGTCGAAATGACATTACTTGATTGACGCGACGCTATGTCACTTCGAACGTATGTGAGAAGTCTTATTTATTAATTTTAATAACAATAAAATGAGAGAGAAAAATATGTCCAATGAATTTAAAGAATTTCCTTTGTTTAAATCACTGTGGCTGAAGATTAAGGAACCGGATAAGACGGCTTTAATTATTGTCAATGATGATGGCAGTGACGAGCGTATTACTTACGCCGGACTTTTTGAAAATACTAACAGGATATCACGCTCTCTCATTAAAAAAGGAATAGGGGAGGGGGATACCTTTGCCGTTGTGATGAGAAATCATCCGGAGTTCATATATTGCCTTTCAGCAGCGCTTTCCATTGGAGCTATTGTGGTTCCTATCGATCCCCGATCGAGAGGCGCCAAACTGTCCTTTCAAATAAAGAATACAAAAAGCAAAGGAATTATCATTTCTGATGAATTCATCGGTAATATCAAGGAAATTGAAAATGACATTAAAGATGTTCCGGTTATCGGGGTTACTTATAAAAAGCATCACAGAATTCCGGTTGATTCTGCATATCCGGTATTAAATGAAATATTGGAAAAAGAGAACGGGTCGCTGCCGGATAAAGCCCTGCCCATGAATTTAAAACGCCCTATGCAAATAATTCATACGTCGGGAACAACCGGCGATCCCAAAGGTGTAATACTCAGGGGGCAGCGATTACGCGACTCCGCTTTATTGGGGAAAATTATTTACAAATATAAAGACGACGATATTTTGTATAACGGCCTTTCCATGACGCATGGCAATTGTCAGTCTGTGACGGTATTTCCGGCTCTGTCCAAAGGTATAACCGCCGTTATTGGAGAAAAGTTTACGAAGAGCCGGATATGGGATATTTGTCGTAAATATGGCTGCACATCTTTTTCATCGCTGGGCGGAATGATGGCCGGAATTTACAATGAACCGCCGAAACCCGATGATGCGGACAATCCGGTTCGCGTTGTGATTAGTGCGGGTACACCGGCAGCTATCTGGGAGGATTTTGAAAAACGTTTCAATGTCAAAATACACGAATGGTATGCAGCAGTCGAAGGTGGTCTTGCACACAATCCTCCGGGAAAGGGACCTGTTGGATCATTTGGCAAACCGAACTTCCTGATGTACAGAATGAAAATAGTTGATGAAAACGATAAGGAGGTTGGACCATTTATCAAGGGAGAACTCATCAGCAAGATGACGTTTCGTCCGACGAAGGTTGATTACTTCGGGAAAAAGAAGGAATCCGATGAGAAAACAAAAGGAGGATGGCTGCGTAGCGGTGATATTTGCCACAAAGACGATAAAGGGTTTCTATACTTCGATTTCCGTAAAGGCGGCGGGCTGCGCAGGCAGGGTGATTTCATCCAGCCTGATTATGTCGAGAAAATAATCGGGGAGCATGAAAGCGTTTCCGAGGTTTGTGTATACGGAGTTCCGGCATTATCGGGAGCGCCAGGAGAGAGCGATCTGGTGGCTGCGGTCGCGCCTTTCCCCGGCAAGAAAATAGATGTGGATTCATTATATGCTCTTTGCTTGAAGAAACTTGAACGCAATTCTGTTCCATCCTATTTTCAGATTGTCGATGACATTCCGAAAACGATTACGGAAAAAGCTTTGGACAGAGTTCTTAAAGAACAATTCCGTCCGGACACGCCAAATGTTGTGGATGTTCAGAAATTAACGAGTGGAAAATCGAAATAGTACTGTTTACAGTATTCAGTCAGTATTTTCTTGACACATAAGACTGTTATTCTTATACTTATCCTCAGTAAAAAGATTTCTTATCAATTGAATTTATTAGAGTTATAGCCAACGCTGCTATAGAAGATATAATAAATTATTAACTCAAGATTCATATATAACTTGGAAAAACTGTAAAAGAAAAGAATTAATCGGATATTAATTCCATAATCTTGTCAGGAGAATATTATGCCTTTTATGCAGACATTGCTTGTGCACATTCCGTCGTCATTGCTCTGTCTTGTTATGATTGTTGTTTACGTTGCCATATCGATAATCGGACTGCTCGTTATCCGAAGACATTACCCGCATTATAAATGCAAACCTCATAACGATATAGCCGGTTTTATATTTGCCACCCTCGGCGTAATTTATGCTGTTCTAATTGCTTTTACGGTGGTCATTACCTGGCAGGATTTCGATAAGGCACAGGATGTTACAGTTAATGAGGCTAACTGCATCGTGGCGCTTTATCTCGATTCAACTCCATTTCCTGCAGAAATTCGTGCTGAACTGAAAATAGGTCTGACAAATTACGTGAAGGATATTATTGACGACGAATGGCAAATGATGGCGAAAGGCAAAAAAAGTGCAAGCGTGCAGAGGGCACAGGCAGAATTATGGAAACTCTACGGTAATCTTCAACCAAAAAATGAAACACAGAAGATATTTTTAGCGGAATCGGTAAAAAAAATTAATCAAGCGGTTGAGCTGAGGCGACAGCGTATTGTCTATGCCGGCACGGGTGTTAATCCCATACTATATTTTGTTCTTATTACCGGCAGTTTTATTACTATAACTTTTGCTATGTTGTTTGGCACTGAGAACATTATTCCGCATCTTATCATGGTATCATTGCTGGCAGCGATGATTGCCATTACACTTTTTACAATTATCGCCATGGATTATCCTTTTACTGGCGATATCAGTATCAAGCCTGATGCTTTCATCAATACGCTTTCATCATTAATGGAAGTGTAAAATTATGGTATATCTATTAACACATAAATGTCATTTATTTAATCATCGTTGAAAGGATGAGAGGAGTTACAATGAAAACAATAGCAATAATAGCACATGATGGGAAAAAAGCGGAGATGGTTGCCTTTGTAAAAGATAATATAGAGATACTTAAAAAATATAATTTAATTGCCACAGGCTCGACGGGCAGTCATGTAGAAAAAGCCGGGTTAAAAATAGAAAAAAAAGCTTCAGG
This sequence comes from Smithella sp. ME-1, assembly GCA_000495415.1. The sequence goes on from AWGX01000022.1 coordinate 2,991, forward strand.
ACCTTTAGGCGGTGATGCTCAGATTGCATCTGATGTGGTTGACGGAAAAGTTCAGGCGGTAATATTCTTACGTGATCCTCTCGGAAACCACCCTCATGATCCCGATATTTTCATGCTGATGCGTATATGCGATGTTCATAACATTCCACTGGCAACGAATACGGCTACTGCATATTTGATCATTAAATCACTGGAAGAATAATGAGACTCAAATTCTAAAAAGCGCAGCGCAATAAAATTTGTAAGTCGAATTATAATATGTGCGAAGCCAAGTAGTTTCTAAACAAATCTTAGTGGAGGGATATACATGAAAAGCGAAACCTTCACCTTTAAGACATCAGATGGAACAAATATATTCACTTATAAATGGATGCCGGATGATGCTTCATCTGTTCGCGGTATAGTTCAGATAGCTCACGGTATGGCTGAACACGCAGCCCGGTATGAGCGTTTTGCAGGAGCTCTGACGCAAGGGGGATATGCTGTATATGCTAACGATCATCGGGGACATGGAAAGACTGCCGGCTCGCAGGAAGATATCGGCTTTTTTGCCGATGAAAATGGCTGGGGAAAAGTCATAGAAGACATGCACACTCTGACCGGAATCATACAAAAAGAATGTCCGGGAAAACCGGTGGTTCTTTTTGGTCACAGCATGGGTTCCTTTCTTTCCCGCCACTACTCAATGCATTACGCCGATGATCTTTCGGGGCTTGTTCTTTCAGGCACGGGCGGTGATCCCGGCGTAATCGGAAAAATTGGCCTCTTCATCGCGAAAATGGATGCAAAGCTTAAAGGGAAGAAAGCTAAAAGTGAGATCATGAATAAACTTTCGTTCGGTAATTTTAACAGTGCCTTCAAGCCCAACCGAACCGACTATGACTGGCTTTCCAGAGACAGCGCCGAAGTGGACAAATACATCAAAGATCCATGGTGTGGTGCTGTTTTTACGGCAGGATTCTTCTGCGATATGCTGGAAGGTATCGGCTATATCAATAAAAAAGAAAATATCGCAAAAATATCTAAGAAGCTGCCGATTTATATTTTCTCGGGTGCAAAAGATCCGGTAGGCGCGAACACAAAGGGAGTTAGTCAGGTTTATAACGCTTTCAAGAAGGTAAACATCGAAGATGTGGAAGTAAAGTTTTATAAAGATGGCCGCCACGAAATGCTCAACGAGATTAACAGTGATGAAGTTTTCAAAGACGTAATTGCGTGGCTTGATAAACATATTACGTGAACGAAATAAATCGATTTCGGGAAATATCAAGTCAAAACTATCGGATAAAGAATATAATCTATGTCAGTTCAAAGTGGTGGTGAATTGTTAAATTACAATATAGTCGTAATGGTGTTGATATTAATTAATTTTTGGAATGGAATAAATTAAATGGAGACAATTACTGAAAGTCATTATAAGGGTGATAGGAAAAGGGACTTCACACCTGAAGAATTGGCCAGAGCAAAAACCGCCTGCGAATTTGTTATTGACCTTACAAAAGCCATTTCAAGAAGCGGGTATTATGATTCAAATCATCCGGTATCCCGTGAAGTAAAACGGGGACTATATGATTTTTTTAAGGCTACCCTGGGCAATTCTTCCGAAATCATGCTAACTTGTCATGAGTTTGAGGAAAAATATGATATTCACATCAGCGGCATTCTTGACGAGCCATTCAATATTCGAAAGATGGCTTATTCGGATATTTTAGATTTATATATTCCGAAACTAAAAGATTATTTTGAACGAAAAAGTCTCAACAGTTTCGTCATTAAAAAACAAATTACGTCTGAGCACTTTGAATCATTCATCGACGTAATGAGTGAACCGGTTGCCGATCTTGCCGATTATTCAAAACTTGGCGACTACTTGACAAAATCTCTTGTCGATCTGGGCATAAACGAAGTTACAACTATTTTTAAAGATGATATTGTACTTCCCAGGGGGAAACTGCCGTGGCGCGTGTCAATTATATTACGCCGTCTTGCAAAAGATCTGAAAGTAATACCAATGTTTCGTCTTGCTTCTGATGATAAAATCAAACAGATGAAAATTCAGATTATAGATGACGTAATAAGACCGCTTAATAGTCCTGATTTGCTTGGGGATTTGATTGTTAACGGTGATGTAATTATAAATTATCTCGGTCAGGCATTGGAAGCAAATGAACTTGAAAAAATGATCGTAGATTCACTACCGGCAGGTACGGTTGTACCCGTTGCGGAAGCAGTCTTTGATGTCTATGACGTTGGCACAAATGAACTTCAATTGAATCAAAATGACACGATTCTTCAGCAAAGATGTAAGTATTTGTCAACAGTGCTCAACTTATTGGCAAGGCGAATTGATTCAGAACTATTACCGGATGCTACGGGGTTGTTTGAGAAATTATACGAACGTGAAATCATCGCCTTCGATATGCTTCCCGAAAAACTTCAGCTTAATATAAAATGCAAAAAGTTGGCCGTCGAGATAATATCTCAAAAAGATCAGTATATAGACAAGATATTAAAAGCTTCATCAATGGAAGACATGGAGACTGGTGTAGCTACGTTCCGCACGATTGTTCCAGTGCTTATCAGGATGAAAGAATGGTCGGTCATTAATCAAATTGTGAAAGCGTTATATAGTTCTCCATTTCAAACAGATGGTTATTTAAATGCAAATTTAAACTTGCCTGACTCTGTCTTTGAAGGTTCGGAAGAAGCCTTTGTCGAGGAATACATTAATGGCGAAGCGCCGATACGTGATGAAATGAATGAAATTCTCTCAAAGATGACATTCATGTGCATAAAAATACTGGAAGCAGTATTTGATAAATGTAAAGATCCCGTCATTTTGAAAGGCGCAACCGACCTGTTGTCTAGAAAAGTTGATTTGGCTAAGCAATGGTCTGTAAAAATATTAGATGGAAAGAATCAATCCTTGAATATGTTGAATATTGCTTTGCTGGTAATTATGAATATAGGCCAAACTGATGATATAAGTTTGATAAAAAAACATACAAAAAATATGAATCCAAGTATCAGGACTAAAGCTCTTGATGTAGCAATAAAATTAAATAAAAAAGATGCGGAGGCTCTCATAATAGAAGCTTTGACCGATGAAGATGAAAAAGTCAGAAATCACGCTGCAACTATCATAGAGCGCGACTCATCATTATCTGCGGAATTATTTAATCAGCTTTGTTTATTCATAAAGACCAGGCTGGCGCAGAAACAAGACATAACAATGTATGAGGCAAAATTTCTTGCTCGCCTGATTAAGACAATCGAAAGGGCTGCCGATATTCCAAAGGGGCACTGGGAGAATGAAGTTCTGAGCATAACAACAGATTTAGTAAAAGGCAGGGTTGGCTTTTTAAAATACAAATCGGCCCCTGATAAAGAACATTTGGAAGTCATATATGCCTGCTTATCAACACTGGGTAAAATAGGAGGACATAAATCCATAACATTATTGAATACATTTTTACGTGACGGAACTTCGTTATCAAAGGTTGCTTCCGAAACGGTAAAGAAATTGAAGGAGAAAATTGTATAATTATAGGAACTATGTTTTTTCATTATTTGGACGAAAAAAGTTAAAGCAAGAAAACAGGAGGAAAATATGAAAAAGATATTACTTTCATTGTTATTCGTAGTATTTTTAATTACGCCCGCTTTCTCACAGATGATGGATATGCCCATGAAGGGTCACGGGGGAGGGCATGGACAAATGATGGAGATGGGCGGTATGGATATGATGGCAGGAGATATGATGTGCATGGAACACGCGCGTCACCTGGGACTTACCGATGATCAGATGATAAAGATGAAGCCTATACACAGGGAAATAAAGAAGAAGCAGATTCGATTCAAAGCCGATTTGATGATTGCGGAAATGGAACTTATGGAAATAATGGAAGTAAAAGATTTTGATCTGGACAGAGCAAGTGCTGCTGCTAAAAAAATTGAAGATATAAAAACGGCTCAGCATATGGAGAAGTTGAAGGCCATGAAAGATTTGCGGACTATTTTAACCGACGAACAGTTCAAGAATATGCATAAGAAATGTATGGGAAGGAATATAAAAAAACACGGGAAGATGGTGAGAAAACCGGACATGAAAAAAACAAAGCCTGAAAAGTCAACAGATGATATGAAGGATATGAAACATTAGGCATAAATTTAATTCAGAATAAAATGGTTGGGTGTCAAATAAACTGTTATCGGGACTGTAAAATTTATGTTATTTTGTGAACTATGATTGTAAAATGATGTTGTGTGATCAATTGTTACCTCCGGTTTTCTGTACAAAAAGGCTTGACTATTCCCTGAAATTGCCATAATGTCACCTCAACTTTGTATTTAGAAATAAGAATGCGAAGGAAAGAGTTGAATTTAGAC
>AWGX01000023.1 GCA_000495415.1 Smithella sp. ME-1
GGGGGTCAAAGTTCCCATACGTCCAACGCCGACAAAGATTTCTTTAACCACTGTAGTTGCCTGTTCTGCAGGAAATTTGCAGGCCAATGCCCAGCGGGGATTGCGTGAGACATTACCTAATGTTTTTTGCAGAACAATATTGTCAACCTTCAAGACAATGCCGTCAATTTCGTATGGTAATTTTTCGCGTATAGCGCCGATTCGCTCGAAATACTTGATGCAGGCGTTTATGTCATTTGCCTGCTCAATATGTTTATTTACGGGAAAGCCCCAGCCGGCAAGAGCTTGCAGCACGTCCCAGTGAGTTGCAAAACTTATATCTTTTGCATTGCCGATGGCATAGAGGAAAATGTTGAGCGGACGGCGCGCTGTTATTCTGGAATCCAGTTGTCGCAGTGAACCGGCAGCAGCATTACGGGGATTGGCAAAAGGCTCTTCGCCTTCATCAATACGCCGAAGGTTTAATTTTTGAAAAGTTTCCTTTTCCATATAAACTTCACCTCTTATTTCAATAGAAGAAGGAAGGAGATTGGGCGAAGTGTGTTTCATTTTCAAGGGAAGTGAAGAAATAGTTTTAAGGTTTTGCGTTACATTTTCACCGATGGTTCCGTCACCACGTGTGGCTCCTCTGGTAAAAAGGCCGTTTTCATAAATAAGATTCACGGCCAGACCATCCAATTTCGGTTCGGCAATGTAGGACATACTGTCCACTCCGGCCAGGCGTTTGATGCGTGTGTCAAATTCAATTATTTCTTCACTGGAAAAAGCGTTGGCCAGGCTAAACATAGGCGATGGATGATTGAAGGATGCAAACTTGGAGAGAGGGGAACTACCAACACGTTGGGTCGGGGATGTTGCCGAATATTCTTCCGGATAGCGGTTTTCCAAATCCTGAAGCTCCCGCATTAAACGGTCGTATTCGGTATCGGATATTTCCGGAGCATCCTGTTGGTAGTAGCGTTTATTGTGATGCTCTATGATATTTCTTAATTCGGCGATTCTTTTCAAATCGGCTTGTTTATTCATTACTTAACCAGTTTTAAATAATGTTTTTCTTTAGGTTCTTTTGAAGGAGATTTAGTTTGATTTGAAGACTTATTTTTGAGCAAATTTTCATTAAAAATAGCGTTTTTAGCTCGTACAGCGTTGATTATAGAAAATACAATGACAGCTTTTTCCCAGTCGCGGGAAGTGGAAAAATTTTCCATTTTATTTTTGTATTTTTCCCATAATGATGTGAGAGAAGCTTCATCAAAATGTAGTATAGTCTCGGCGATTTTGTCTAAAGAATTTTCCAGATTATTCATAATTAAACTATTAACTTTAGTTGCGAATAAAGTCAATTTAAAAGCTTTTTAATGAGCCTTGATTTTCCGAA
>AWGX01000024.1 GCA_000495415.1 Smithella sp. ME-1
AAAGAAAACTTCCAGGGGATAAGATTGTCCCAGATAGTAAAATCTTTCACCCGATTCATATTCCAGAGCTTTGTTTTTTATTTCTTCCTCTTTGTATTTATGAATCGTTTTTATTATCCAGTTTTGCTTTTCCTGCACGAAACGGTTTATTTCATCAACCGATGTGAAGTAGGGCGCGGCAATGATTACCAATTCGGATCTATCGCTGATTTGGAGGGAAATTGTTTTTCTTCTTTTTCTGCTTCTCTTGATTTTATAGGTGACATTCATCTTGCCTGCCTTATTACCATAATTTGGTATCTAAAGCGAGCTTGAAAGACCTTTTCATTAATGTAAAATTATGTTATTTAGGAAAGGCAAAATTTTATGAGGCAAAATGAAAAAAGTTACCAAATGTCCATGGGGTAATTTTGAAGTGTTATTGGATGCCCCTGATCATAAAGTAAAAAGAATTGTCGTTGAACCGGGCGGATGTCTGAGCTTGCAGCTTCATCATCTACGTTCAGAGCATTGGTTTATTGTTTCCGGAAGGGGAATAGCAATTGTAGACGGCAAAAAGAAATCCATACGTGCAGGAAGCTCAATTGATATTCCCAAAAAGTCAAAACATCGCGTTCAGAATTCTTTTGACGAAGTTTTGGTTTTTATTGAAGTACAAACCGGTGACTACTGTGGGGATGACGATATTGAACGCTTCGAAGATAAATACGGACGGATATAGCATTATTTTCCTGTGAGTTGCCGGAATTCAAGCAGTGATGCCTCAAAGCAGGCTATGTTATACGATACATTATATTTAA
>AWGX01000025.1 GCA_000495415.1 Smithella sp. ME-1
CGATGTCTTGGCACTCAACAAATAACCATTAGGCTCAACTGTTGCCCCGGAGAGTGCCACATTTAAAAAAGCATTTCTATCGTATTCCATCGCTGTACCAAAATCGGATGTAGACATAGGACTCTTGTTATCATTGTCATAATTATTATATGTTTTATATGCCGGATCAAAAAAATAATCCTGCCCGTTTACGATTAATTTTACATATGCACGAGCCATAAGATAACTCTGGCCACCATTGTTAGTCGCATAAGGAACAAAACCTCCATTTAATACAAAAGCAACTTTAGATTTTGGGACACGGAACCAGTTGGCCAAATTGTCCGCGGGAATATTCAAAAATTTAAACACGTACTCGGCGGTATAGATAGTTTGGTTGGCATTTTTTCCACTACTGGCACGCAACAGCGCAATCATTAGAGATGCCTGATCAAAATCGTTACCGCTGCCGTCCAAATATGTAAGCTGTGCTCCTTTAACAGATCCAAAATAAGGTACGTAATCTATATTGTTGTGAACGTATTCGTATATCAACTTGGGATCATAACGAAGCGCGTAGGCAAGTTCTTTTATTTCATCTGTTTCATAATCCGCCGCCGCACCCGCCAATGGCGCTTTTTCTGAAGCTTCAGCAAGCATCTTTTCTTTTCTGGCCTTGAAAAATTTACCTGCTTTTTCTAAAGTGACGTGTTCGCCTCTGACGTTAATCCAACCAGGACCATAAACTTCATCTTGTATTTCTTCTGAATCATCTTTTTTATCGTTAGACTTATCGCCAGTTCCCGATGAATAAATAACAAAATTCTTCGTCACCGTCTCTTTTGCTGTCACGGTTAAGTTTGCGCTGAGTGTTGAATAACCTTTTTTACTGACGGTCGCGATATAACTCCCTGCCGGTAACGAAGAAAAAACATAACTACCAGCGGCATTGGAAGTTGCTTTGTATTTGTCTATTTTGATTTCTGCGCCGCTGACGGTGTTTCCTGATTCATCCTTGACACTGCCGGTTAAGATAGACAGTTGCTCGTTGCTGTTTCCATTTTGGGTGGTAGTATTTGGGTTATTGGGATCACGTGGAATGTTATCTTGTGTCGGAAAGCCTGTGGGAATGGCATTTTCATAAGCAATTGTCCAAAAACCAAATTGTGAATTACCGGCTACTTCGCTATAAGCGATCTTGCCGTAACCGGCTTCACCCCAATCTTCACCCCAGCTGCTTTTAATAATAAAACATTGTTCAGCGTCGTCATATCCGACGACAAGTACCGCGTGATAGCCTTCAAAACTGCCCCATGAATATTCATAAACACCCGTGCTGTAATAATAATAATCCGTGTTGACTGCCATGAGCGCAACAACAGGTCCATAGTTATAAAGGGCGTATTTAATGGCTTCTACAGCAGGATTAACTTTGTACCAGCCGGATATTTTATACGGATTAATAAGCCAGTCGGAACAACTGACAGAACACATTCCGTCTGTTGCGGTGTAGGGATTGCAGGCCTCCAGAGGCAAGCCTATGTCCCGTAAAAAATTGGCGGCCGCGTCTATATAACCGCCGCTGCAACTGCCCGCGCCGCTGCAGGAATTAAGGGTCTGCTCGGAAAGATCGAGAAATACGCCGGGTGTGTTGCCGGAAATCAATTTGTTGGATTCAAGGGCGGCTGTCGATGCAAAAGCCCAGCAATCGCTGCATTCACTTTGTTCTTTTACCGGTGTTACATAGCTGTTGCCGTTATAATTGCGCCAGTCAAGCTGAGATGGAACCGGTGCGGAAGTGATTGCCAGGATTTTCTCTTGAATTGTTTGAGTGGGAATTTGTGAACCAAGACGTTTTTTTCTTTCAGCTTTTGTGAACCGCGATATTTTTGTATCTTTCGCGCTCCAGCGGGCTTTTTTCTGCTTGATGAATTTGATTATTTCATCCCGTTCTTTGGAGTCGGCAAAAGAGTTGGGAACAAGAAATACACCGCTTAAAAAAGTAATCAGAACAAGCATCGAAATCACGGGTATGACACCCCAAATAAAATTCGGGGTATTATACCCTCCGCTATGCGGGATTGTTCGACTTACAAATT
>AWGX01000026.1 GCA_000495415.1 Smithella sp. ME-1
GCACGTCTATAGTACGTGGTGTTCTTGGATCAATTCTTGGCAGCTCGCGACGAAAGCAATAAAAACATTATGATTATATTTCAGGGGGGAATATATATGAAAAGATTTTTGACGGCTGTTTTATTAGTACTTTTTTTCACTGTGATTAGCTTAGCCGACAATAGTGATTTTAGCAAAATTGACAATGATAACGACGGTAAAATCAGCAAAAAGGAATATATCAATGCCGTGACAAAAACTTTCGATACGCTTGATAAAAACATGGATGGTTTTCTGACCAGAGAAGAACTCAACGCAGTTGGTAAAATTCACTATAGAAAACTTGTGAAGGAAGACGATATAAATAAAGATGGCAAAGTCTCCAAAGAGGAATTTGGCAATGCCTCTGAAAAGAAATTTAAAATTATGGACAAAAACAACGACGGATTCATAGATCGACAAGAATGGAATGCAGCAAAAGAGAACGTGAGCGGAAACACCTCAAAGATTTCTCCTGTTGCACCATTTATAATTTTTATTTTTTAGAAAAGCATAGAATCAATAGCGTTTTTGAAAAACGGTTAAGCTATAATTCATTACGATAAGCATTTACAAATGAGGAAATGCTATGAAAGTCAGCCGTTCTTACAAGCTATTCGCTGTTACCATTATTCTTCTTCTCACCATTATAATAATCATTGTTTTTCAGGCGCTCAATACTCAAAAAGATGTTGCACATAGTGAAGAACATCGTTTCCTGTCTTTTTCGCTTGCTATGGAATTATTTCAAAGCTCCGAAGATCTGACCCGTATGGCGCGCAGTTACGTCTCTACTGGCAATCCAATCTATGAGAAACGCTACTTTGAAATACTTGATATCCGTAACGGCAAACAGCCACGTCCGGCGCATTATAATCCCACGTATTGGCATCTTGCCGGTGTAGGCCATGGTCAGGCTGTCGCACAGGGAGAAAAAATAGCTTTGCAGGAATTGATGCGGCGCGAACATTTTACCGAACTGGAAATTAGTCTGCTTAAGAAATCACAGGCTAATTCAGACCATTTGGTTAACATGGAAAAACAGGCCTTTGCCGCCATGAAGGGGTGGTATGATGATGGTCATGGCAACTTTACAGTGCGGCGCGCGCCGAATCGTGATTATGCTGTCCGGCTGCTGTATAGCGATGAATATTCCGATGAAAAAGCCCGGATAATGGCACCCATCGAGCAATTCATGCAAGTGCTTGATAAGCGTACCAATGCTGAATTGACTTATTTTCAATCCCAGCTGCGGCAATACATTTTTCTAGCATTGGTTTTGATCGCCATCACGTTGTGTGTTGTAATAATTATAATCTCACATGCGTTTAGCGACATTTTGCATCCTATTGAACGCCTGCGTAATCAAATTGCCGAAATTACGTCGGGTAACTATGCCGCCCGTAGCGACATTTCTTCAGCAAACGAGATCGGCGATCTATCCGCAAACTTCAACGAAATGGCAAATTCTCTTGAAACAGACATTCTCAAACGCAATGAAGCGGAATTGGCTCTGAAAGAGCGGCTTAAAGAATTGAATTGTCTTTACAGCCTTGCGGCTCTGATAGAGATACCAGGAATTTCATTGCAAGAAATATTGCAGAAAATAGTTTTTCTTTTACCTCCGGCCATGCGGTTTCCCGAGATAGCTGAGGCATGGATTACGCTGGAAGGGCAGTCCTTTCAGACGGAACAATTTCGAGAAACAACCTGGGGGCTGACACAAACAATTACAGTTAGTGGTAAAGCAGTTGGACAACTGAAGATATGCTATCTGGAGGAGCGGCCGGAACGCGATGAAGGACCTTTTTTAAAAGAAGAATATCAATTACTCAAAGCTGTCGCAGAGAGGCTGGGTCGAGTTATAGAGCGCAAGCGTTCAGAGGAGCAAATTCGACTCAATGAAACAAGACTAAAGAGTCTTCTGGAAATCATGCAGCACCGATCCAAGACAACGCAGGAATTCCTCGACTACGCGCTTAATGAAGCTATCAAAATAACGCAGAGCAAAATTGGTTACATTTATTTTTACAACGAAGAAAGCCGGCAGTTTATCTTGAATACCTGGTCAAAAGATGTAATGAAGGAGTGTACGATAACTAATCCGCAAACCTGCTATGAACTGGATAAAACAGGCATCTGGGGTGAGGCTGTCCGTCAGCGCAAACCCATCATTTTAAACGACTACCAGGCCGAGCATCCGCTCAAGAGAGGATATCCCGACGGCCATGCCCCTCTCACCAAGTTCATGACCGTTCCCGTACTCAAGGATGACGCCATTGTCGCTGTCGTAGGCGTAGCCAACAAGTCCCAAAATTATGACGTAGCGGATGTTCTTCAACTTACCCTGTTGATGGATACTGTCTGGAAATCAGCTGACATCAAAATGGCTGAAGAAAGAATCCGCGAAAATGAAGAACGCATACGCGCTATTACCACCTCCGCCCGGGACGCGATAATAGTCATAGACAACAATGGAAATGTATCTTTCTGGAATCCGGCCGCCGAGCAAATTCTCGGCTACACAATGGAGGAGGCTATCGGAAAGAACCTTCATGAGTTAATAGCACCAGAGAGATTTATTGCTTCTTATCTTGAATCCTTCCCGAATTTTCAGAAAACCGGGCGGGGAAACGCCGTTGGCAAGACACTGGAATTGGCCGCTCGCCGGAAAGACGGCCACGAAATAAACGTGGCGCTGTCTTTGTCGGCGGTGAAAGTCAAAGGCGCGTGGCACGCCATCGGCATTATTCGAGATATTACTGAGCAAAAACTGGCAGAGTCGTTGCTGCGGGAGAGCGATGAGCGGTACAAGGCTCTTTTCGATCGTTCGCTTGATTTTATTTACGTCTTTGATTTCGAAGGTCGCTTCATCGATGCCAACGCAGCCGCCTTGAATCGACTTGGCTATATGAGAGAAGAGATCCAGTCCCTCAATTTTGCTTCGTTCTTGAGCGAAGATCAACTTCCGCTTGCATTCGAAACACTACGAGAGATTCAGGAAACCGGAATTCAAAAGGACCCGACTGAGTTCAGGTTACGGAATAAAAACGGCAGCGAAGTGTACGTGGAGACAACTGGATCCACCATTATTTCCAATGGAATACCTGTAGCGATTCAGGCGATCGCCAGGGATATCACCGAACGCAAGAAAAACGAAGACTTGATTAGAAGTCTGAATGAACAACAACAGATCATCCTTGATGCATCTACGTCAATGATTTTCTATAAAGATAAAGAAAATCGTTTCATCCGCGTCAATGAAGCTCTGGCCAGAGCAAACGGAATGTCCAAAGAAGAGATGGAAGGTAAAACGCTATGGGAAATATATCCCAAAGAAGCCGCAGATATATACTGGCAGGACGATAAAAGAGTTATGGCTGCCGGTAAACCATTATTAAATATTATTGAAGAAATGGAGACTCCCCAGGGAACAAGATGGGTCCAAACTGATAAAATTCCATATAGAGATTCAAAGGGAGAAATAATCGGTATTATTGGTTTTACTCAGGATATTACCGAACGCAAACGCGCTGAAAACTATCGGGAGATGAGCAATGAGATACTACAAATTCTCAGTAGACCGGGAACGCTTAATGATTTGATGCAAAACGTTATTACAGTATTAAAGGCAAGAACAGGATTTGACGCTGTTGGTATTCGTCTGCGTGACGGTGATGATTATCCTTACATTGCTCACAGAGGTTTCCCAGACGAATTTATCCGAACAGAGAACACATTGACCCAGCGCGGGGAGGATGGACTTGTATGCAGAGACAAAGACGGCAATGTTAACCTGGAATGCATTTGCGGCTTGGTTATTTCTGGAAAAACTGATCCATCTAATCCTCTCTTTACGAAAGGCGGAAGCACCTGGACAAACGATTCTGTTCCTTTACTTGATCTTCCGCCAGAGCAGGATCCACGGATCAATCCTCGCAATAAATGCATATTTGAAGGATACGCCTCGCTGGCGCTGGTTCCTATACGCACAAAAGATCAATTTATCGGATTAATGCAATTTAACGATCGCCGGAAAAATTGTTTTTCTCTTGCTGTGATCGAACAGTTCGAGAGCATTGCTGCAAATATCGGTGAAGCACTGTTACGAAAGGAAGCAGAGGATGCGTTACGGCAGAACGAGCACTTTCTGAACACACTGCTGAATTCTATACCCATTCCTGTTTTCCATAAGAACAGGGATGGACAATACGCAGGATTCAACAAAGCTTATGAAACATTCTTCGGCGCAACCAGGAACAAACTTATCGGTAAAACCGTATTTGATATCAGTCCGCCGGAGCTTGCTAAAATATATCATGACAAGGATAATGAGCTTTTCGAGAGCGGAGGTGAACAGCATTACGAATCGCAGGTAAAAAATATTTTGGGGGAAACAAGAGATGTCATCTTCAGCAAAGCTGCATTAACCAACAGGGATGGAAAAGTCAACGGGCTGATCGGGGCAATCTACGATATCACGGAGCGCAAACAGGATGAGGAGAAACTGCGGCAATTTGTCGACCGCCTGTATTTAGCAACGCGTGCCGGTGGCGTTGGCATCTGGGATTACGATGTTGTAAATAACAAGCTGATATGGGATGAGCAGATGTATCGTCTCTACGGTATCGCGCCGGATAAGTTCGGCGGCGCTTACGAAGCCTGGCAAGCAGGGCTGCACCCGGAAGACCGGCTACGAGGCGACGAGGAAATCCAGATGGCGTTCAAGGGTGAAAAGGATTTCGATACCGAGTTTCGCGTGGTCTGGCCGGACGGAACCATCCGCAATATTCGTGCCCTCGCTATTGTGCAACGCGACACCTCCGGCAAGCCTTTAAGAATGATTGGCACGAATTGGGATATTACTGAGCGCAAGATAGCTGAGGAAAAACTAATAGACATAAACCGCCAATTGGAAGTTGCCATTGCCCATGCCAACGACATGGCCGTTCAAGCTAAAATGGCCAACGAAGCTAAAAGCGATTTTCTGGCAAACATCAGTCACGAAATTCGTACTCCCATGAACGCCATAATAGGTATGGCCGATTTGCTCTGGGATTCTCCACTTACAACCGATCAGCGCCAGTATGTCCAGATTTTCCGTTCTGCCGGTGAAAATCTTTTAACGCTCATAAACGATCTTCTTGACCTTTCCAAAATAGAATCGGGACAGATGACCATCGAACATATAAACTATGACCTGATCGATATCATTGAAAAGACCTGTGAGGTTACGGCACTGCGCGCCCAAAACAAAAAGCTGGAACTCGTTTGCCATATCACTCCTGATGTACCTCAACGTATACACGGAGATCCGACAAGGCTTCGTCAGGTGCTGATCAACCTTCTGGGTAATGCCGTTAAATTTACGGAAAAAGGTGAAATCATTCTGACAGTGCTTCCCGTTAAACAGGACGTTCCCGGAAAGAAACCGGCGTTTCTACAATTTTCCGTCCTCGATACGGGAATAGGCATACCTGCTGAAAAACTTGATGTCATATTTGAGAAGTTCACCCAATCCGATACTTCCATCACCAGAAAATATGAGGGAACGGGTTTAGGTTTGGCCATTTCCAAACAGCTCATCGAAATGATGGGCGGAAGAATCTGGGTGGAAAGTAAAAAAGACGAAGGAAGTACATTCTACTTCACTATACCTCTGGAAGAGGCAAGCCCGGATGAGGAAAAGAAATCGGCTTTCGTTCCTGAATCAAATCTGAAAGAAATGAAAATTCTTATAGTTGACGACAATGCCACCAACCGGCTTATTTTGCGGGAAATCCTGACTCAATGGAAATGCTCCGTGACTGAAGCCGCAAGAGGTAAGGATGCACTGAAGGAATTGGAAAAAGCAAAGAAAAAAGGACAATTTTTCAATATTGCTATTTTGGACGGCCAGATGCCCGAAATGGATGGTTTTACCCTTGCCCAGAAAATTCGCAGCAATCCGGATTATGCGGCAATGAACATATTAATGCTGTCTTCGGAAAGACGTAGTAGCAATCGCATCAAGTTAAAGGCTGACGATATTATGGCATATCTCATCAAACCTGTGAAACGAGAATCTTTAAGAAACGCTCTTCAAGTTGCCGTGGGAAGAGAAGAAATTCTCCGTGAAGCAAAGCAGACACAGGTTTTGGAAAAATTACCACAAGAAGTTAGCCCTCTTCTTCACATCCTGCTGGTTGATGATTCCGAGGATAACCGATTCCTTATACAGGCTTATCTTAAAAACACCAATTATAAGCTGGACACTGCCGAAAACGGTCAGACGGCCATTGAAAAATTCCAATCCAATGTTTACGATATTATTTTAATGGATGTACAAATGCCTGTCATGGATGGCTATACCGCTACCAGGAAAATACGCATTCTGGAAAGAAAAAATAAAAGCAAACCGATACCAATAATCGCCATGACGGCCCACGCACTGAAAGAAGACGAGCAGAAGAGTTTAAATGCAGGTTGCGATGCGCATGTGACAAAACCGATACGTAAACCGATTCTCCTGGAAACTATAAAAAAATTTACATCTTCCGATACTGCGGGAAAAGAATAGATTTTGAAGAAAAATGTTTATTGTCTTAAGGAGGTATTGCTAGCATGGAAGAAAAACGGTCAGGAAAGGTAATTGTACAGGTGGATCAGGATCTGGCTGATCTCATTCCCGGTTATCTGGCCAACCGGAGAAAAGATATTACCGCGATTAACGAAGCCCTTAAAAAAAAGGACATGGATACTATCCGAATCATCGGCCATAGCATGAAAGGATCAGGCGGAGGTTATGGATTTGAAACCATTACCGATATCGGCAGAATAATGGAAAAGGCCGCGAAGGAAAATTGTACCGAAGATATTTTTCTTCAACTGACAAGACTTGAGGATTATCTTCATCAGTTAGAAATTACCTATGTATGATAATTAGAATGAATACATTATAAAGAACTTGGCGATAATTTCATAAGTATATTGCCCATTGAAAAGGAGAAATAAATGCCCTTAAACCCATCCCCGGGAGCTACTATCCTGTGTATTGACGATGATAGCGATATCTTAAACCTGTTGGAAAAGATTTTATCAGGCATAGGTTATAATGTCATCAAAGCCGCTGATGGAAAACAGGGCATCAGTGAAGCCTTGACCAGAAAGCCGGACCTGATTCTGCTGGATATTGTAATGCCGGGCATGGATGGATATGAGATCTGCAAAAAAATTAAAGACAAAGAAGAGACAAAGAATATCCCCATAATTTTTATTACCGCAAAAAAGGAAGACGAAGACGAAGCAAAAGGACTAAAGATAGGGGCTGTTGATTATATCCGGAAGCCTCTTTATCCCCCCATAATCAAATCACGGATAAGAACTCAGCTGGATTTGAAGCTGAAAACAGATATGCTGGAAAGATTGGTTTCCATTGATGGTCTGACAAACATTTACAACCGTCGCAAATTTGATGAAACATTGAAGTTGGAGTGGAAACGTGCCCTGCGTAATAATCGCCACCTGTCGCTTATCATGTCCGATATTGATCATTTCAAGGGATATAATGATCATTACGGCCATACTGCGGGTGACGATTGTCTTAGAAGGGTTTCTCAAGGACTAAAGAATCTGCTGCAACGGCCGGCTGATTTGCTTGCCCGATACGGCGGAGAAGAATTTGCCGTTATACTTCCGGAAACGGATTATAATGGAGCAATATATATCTCCAAATTTTTGCTTAAAGGTATAGAAGATCTGAATATCTCATATCCGCATTCTCCGGTTGTCGGACATGTCACAATCAGCATCGGCATAGCGACATCAATTCCCGGTAAAAATTGTGACACGCCGCTGCATTTGATTGAAGCTGCGGATTCCATGCTTTACGTTGCCAAGCAAAACGGACGCAACCAGATTCAGGGAAAGGATTTAAGTTTTACCGGTAAATAATTGATCAGCAAAGCAATAAAAAATATTATGACTTATTGCAGGAAATATTAAATAATAATATTAAAGAGGAGAAGAATATGCCTGTAGACCAATCTTCCGCAGCTCTGATTCTATGTATAGACGACAACAGAGATAGTTTAAATTTGATGGAAAAGGTTCTGACAGACGCAGGTTATACAGTTATCACAGCAACGAGCGGCCAGCAGGGACTCAGCGAAGCCCGGAACAGAAAACCGGATCTGATTCTGTTAGACGTCATCATGCCGGGCATGGATGGATACGAGACATGTTCACATTTACAGAAAAATCAGGAAACTTCCTATATACCTGTAATATTTCTAACCGCTTTGGACGGCGAAGCGGATCGTACAAAGGCTTTTGCCGTTGGCGCAGTAGATTATCTTGTAAAGCCAGTCCTCAGAAATACCTTACTGACTAAAACTGAAGAACAACTCAAAACAAGGATCCGTTGGAAGGAGTTAAAAGAAAATGCCATTTTAGGTGATTTAACAGTACATCCCGCAAACTTTTCCCGGTTTAAACAATCATTAATCAATCAGCTTAATCTTTCCCAGAAAATACGGGATACTTTGATGGCAACCTCACCTCTCGATATATATAAAATCTGCGATTTGATAGGTATTCCCGAAAGACAAATGACCATATGGATGGCCGAATTTCTCTCACTTTCGATGCTTTCTCCTATTAACCCGGCCAATCTTCGGCTCGGAATTATTCCCGCCTCTTTTGCGCGGGAAAATCACGTTGTTGCAATAGAAGATGAAAAGGCAGGAAAATCATTCATACTGAGTAACCCGTTTGACTGGATGCTTTTTGATACGTTGAAAAAATTTTTCGGCCTGCAACCGGGTATGACTTTATATCTGGCCGAACCGAAGCATATAGAACTTCTTTTCGAGCAGCCGGAAGAACCACAGTTTATACAAACTTCAACACGTTCAGGAAAAGCTACTGTAGTCAAACCGGAACAGGCAGAGAAGATATCGGCAGCAGATTTGGAGAAAGGACCGGTAATAACTATCGCCAACAACATTCTTTCGACTGCTGTTTACGAAAGAGCGAGTGATATTCATATTGAGCCGAAGGTAGACCAGACCATGGTTCGCTTTCGCATTGACGGAGATATGCGGGATATCTATAGTGTGAAAAACACAACCGGTATTATGCTTATTAGCCGCCTGAAAGCACTTGCCGGACTGGACATAACAGAAAGAAGAAAGCCCCAGGATGGTGCCGTAGAAACAGTAATTGCCGGAAGAACTTTCAAACTACGATTGGCAACAACATCTACCCCCGCCGGAGAAAGCTTGATCGTACGTATGCTGGAACCGGATATCAATGCTAAGGAATTGCAATCTCTAGGTATGACTGATGATCAGGTTCAAACGATGATCGATTGCAGCAGACGGCATCAGGGATTGATTCTGATCGTAGGGCCAACCGGTTCCGGAAAAACGACAACAATCTACAGCCTGCTCTCCAAGATCGACTGCCGTACAAGAAGCCTGATTTCGGTTGAAGATCCCGTTGAATACCGGATCCCCTATGCCAACCAGCAACAGGTAAATGAAAAAGGAGGAGTTACTTTTGATACGCTGCTAAAATCTTCGGTAAGGCAGGATCCGGACATCCTCTTCATCGGCGAGGTACGGGATAATTACTCAGCAAGAATCGCCATGGATTTTGCCAGTACAGGTCACTTAACAATTTCGACTATCCATACTTCCAACGCAACCACGGCAATTTTCCGACTGGAACGTCTGGGAATCACCCGCGGAACAATAGCTGATTCCATCATCGCAATAGTTGCTCAACGATTAATTAAGAAATTATGCCCGCACTGCCGGGCTGTTAAACCAATATCGGATCAAGAACGCGAACAAATAAGACCATTCACAACAGAAATTCCTTCCGAAACGGCTCATCCTGTAGGGTGTCCACAATGCGGTCAAAGCGGTTACTTCGGTCGTGAAGCTGTCTACGAAATAATCAACTTTGATCCGGATGTCGTGGATATGGTCCGTTCTGATGAACCAATTTCCGAAATACGATTGTTTATCCAACAAAGGGGTGTTTACCTTATTAGCCTTCACGCAATTGATAAAGTTAAAAATCTGACAGTAGCCCTCAAAGATGTTTACGAAAAGATTCTTCTGGAAGAAAAAATTCCCCGAAAAGGCGGATCGGCAAAACCTGATAAAGCGGACATTATAGAAGAAAAAAAATCCAGAACTATTCTGCTTGCTGAGGATGATGAGGATACACAAAAGCTGATCAGCCATATTCTGGAGGGTGCGGATTATGCCGTAACTGTCGCTAATGACGGAATAGAAGCTCTGACCTCTTTAAAGCAAAATGATTTTGACCTGATTCTTTCAGACATCACTATGCCGAATTTAGACGGTTTCAAGCTACTTGAGATCATCAACCAGAAAGGAATTACTGCGCCGGTTATCTTCTTAACCGGCAGTACCAGCGAACAGGACGAAATACGCGGCTTCGAATTGGGAGCAACGGATTACATTATAAAACCGATTCGAAGGAAGGAACTGCTCCTGTCACGAATCCGTAATGCCCTGAATAAGGGAGAAAAAAGAAGCTGATCAGAACTCTACACAAGAGAATGTCTGAATAACGATGGTCCGTTGAGTTTAGCATAACTGATTTTAAAAACTGTCGGTAAAAAATTTTGCCTTTAAAATTCCTTCGTCCCACTCTCCTTCCGCCGTTGAATCCCACACAATACCGCCGCCGATACCCATTTCTCCCTTCCCATCTTTACGATTTACCAAAAATGTGCGTATCGGAATATTCATAAACAAATCCTTGTTGGGCTTGATATAGCCAATAGCTCCGGTGTATATGTTACGCGGTTCGCGCTCAAGTTCATGAATAATTTCCATAGCCCGTATCTTGGGCGCGCCGGTTACTGATCCCGAAGGAAACAGGCTTTTAAATAAATTATATATCGGTATATTCTTTGCAACGTCAGCTTTAACCGTTGAGGTCATTTGAAACAGTGTTTTATAAGGGGTTATTTCATACAAACGTGGCACACGTATATTTTTCCCGATGCGCCCCAGGTCATTACGCAGCAAATCAGTAATCATTACATTCTCAGCCCGGTTTTTTTCATCGCGATAAAATTGCCACCTGGCAGAAATGTCACTAAAAATATTTTCACCTCTTTGCCATGTACCTTTCATCGGCTTTGATAAAATAGAACTTCCCTTTTTGTATAAAAATAACTCCGGTGAGAGTGATGCGATACTGTATTGATCAGTTTCGATAAAAGCGGCGTAGGGCACGGGCTGCACATTAAATAGTTTCTTGTACAAATCAAAAGCATTTCCTTTAAAATCGAAAAGAATTTTTAAGCAATAAGTAATTTGATATACATCGCCCGCCTGTAAATACGAACGGATAATATCGATATGATTAAAATATTTTTCTTTGGAAATATTAAATCGCAAATTTTCTCTTTTACCTGAATGACTATCAGCGACAAGTTGATTCTTATACTGTTGAGGTTTTTTATAACATCCTGCGTATATAAGAGGGA
Organism: Smithella sp. ME-1; assembly: GCA_000495415.1. The sequence goes on from AWGX01000026.1 coordinate 11,534, forward strand.
ATCCGTTAAGAGAGTAAGAAGCAAATTTTTCTTCAAAAGAGTAACCAAGTTCGTAGGAAAAAAAACCGGCGATATACAAATCTTGCGCGAGCGCTTCTTCAATCTTCTCAAAAGACCGCGGGACATCTTTATAAGATGTACAAACTATAGCCGAAACAGGATTATCAAAATAAAGAGTTGGTTTTTTAAAAGCACATATTACTTTCATAAGACATCCTTTATAGATCTGGATGCCTCAATGTTCAAAGATTGTGTCTCATTCTTTTTAATGTCATTTCGACCGCAGGGAG
>AWGX01000027.1 GCA_000495415.1 Smithella sp. ME-1
TTTAGGCAAGAAAGAAATCATCAAGCAGAACTTTTCGTTTCTGGCAGGAACGTTGCCTTACCAAAAGTCAATGGTTGGAGTCAGGTATTCCGAAATACCGGATAGTTTAAGGCATAAGATTACTTTCGAATTATCAAGTCCATTTTCTTATGAATCGGATTTTACATACACGATAAGCCTTCCTGCGCTAAGCCAGAAAAAAATTACTTTAAGTTATTCTCCTGCAACACAAAATGATAAAAACGTAATTCTATCTGCCGGTGATGCCAATAGCGTGTCTGCCTATCTTGTCAACCTCCGACCGGAACTGAAAATAGACGGTGTAACAAAGGCAACGGGATCAACTATTGGAATGGGAAACACGGAAAATTTCGTTATGACTTTCATAATGCCCGGCAATATTCGCGATGCTGTTGCCAATGATGTCATCGCCGGAGAATATTATGCCATAGCCATTAATCATGGATTGATGAATGAGAAATTAGTTCAAAACAGGGCTGACCGATTAAACGCAACCAACGAATTATTTAAGACTGGCCAACTCAATGAAATCCTTCTGGATGATGTCATTGGAGAATCTTTGTATGTTTTGGCAGCAGGTTACTTTTTTGAATTGGATACATTATACGCAATGAACGCAAAAATAGAAAAAATTGCATCAGCCAGATTTCCTTCGGAGGCGATAATGTCTCAAGGATTGAATATTTCTTATCTGTATTCGACGCCCTATATAGCAGCGCTGGGAAGTATGAGAATTGACGTTGATCGTGACATAAGAACCGTTGCATCTATGGAAGGCGATGCAGATAAACCAAAAGAATACATGACTTCTACAGGTACTTTGGGTTCTGCATTGGAACACGCAATATTTGAACAGGCATTTCCAAATAGTGAAGCTATCTCAGCCGTAAAAGCCTTAAGCATTGCCAACAGTAATGGAATCCCCATATATCAGATTAATAAGGATAATGTATCGCAGATTCTTCCTCAGTTGCAGGTATCCAATGAAGTAAAAACAGATATAGCCAACAGCATAAATGCCGGCAAGGAAGTAACCATTTCCAAGACAAATATCTCTCTCTACAATTGGTCTGGCGTTGGCTATATTGTTAAAAATCCGACCACAGGCGCTGCTGGTTATATGATTTCAGGCGGACTTGCCGGTGGCGCGATTGTTGATGATATTTTAAATAAAATTTCTTCACTATATGCATCAATAGCGGAAGCATCTGAAGATGTAAAGAATGAGTTAAATGAATTAATTAAAGATATATTTATAGGCTTTTTGCATATTAAGGACATTGTAGCGGTGATAGGAGCACCCTTTTTGATTTTATTTGTTGTAGGCGTATTATTATATGTTGCGCTTGAGGCTGCGCTCATTCCAGCACTCGTGGCACTAGTGCCATTAATAATAATTATTGGCTTATTTTACCTACTTATTAGCGGTTGGAATACATCTGCGTATGATAGAAGAAAATATTACTGCAAGGAGGATTTGGGTGATGTCAAGAGTGCTTCTGGCTAATCTTTTAGTAATTATAGGGTTATGTTTTCAATATACAATTCTTATTATTCAATATTTTTTGATTATGTCGGATATAAGAATATTAAAAAATGCAAAAAATGTAGATGATTTAGATAAGTGGGCTCTTA
>AWGX01000028.1 GCA_000495415.1 Smithella sp. ME-1
TGAAGTGAAGTTTGTCCCTGCCACTTGAAGTGGCGGGATAATTCGTCCTAAAATTTTCCGATCACTGCGTGTCGGGAAATTAAGACTCATTAAAGAGTTAGGCGAACTATCCCAGTAGCTAAGAAGCTACGCGGGATGTATTGGAGTTGGAAATGGAGAAAACGGACATCACAATAATAGGAGCCGGCGTAATTGGCCTTGCCATTGCTGCCGAAATTGCCCGGCCGGATTTAAGTATCTTTATTCTGGAAAAAAATCACGCGCACGGGGGTGGAATCAGTTCACGCAACAGCGAAGTAATTCACGGCGGGATGTATTATCCGGAAGAATCACTCAAAGCGTTTCTCTGTGTTGCCGGAAACAAAATGCTCTATGAACTCGCCACTAAAAATAATATCCCTCATAAAAAAACCGGCAAATTAATCGTTTCTGTTAAGAATGAGGAAGATGAAGACCTCGAACGATTGTACGACAACGGCAAAAAAAACGGTGTAACTTCGCTGAAACTAATCAGCAAAAAAAAAGTTCCCGACATGGAACCAAATGTTCAGGCTCAAGCCGCTCTTTATTCTCCCGATACCGGTATCATCAGCGCACATGATTTAATGAACTATTTTTTAGTGAAGGCCTTAAACAATAAAGCACACATTATCTATCAAACAAAAGTCGTTCGGATAGAGAAAGAATCCAACCACTACCGGATTTTCACGCACAACGCCAAAGGCGAAAGCTTTGAATTTTCCTCCGCTGTTGTCATCAACGCAGCCGGCCTGGAATCAGACACCATCGCCAACATGGTAGGCGGCAATTATCGCCTGCATTACTGCAAGGGTGATTACTGCAGTGTTTCAGGAGTAAAAAAAGGTACAGTGCAGAAACTGGTTTATCCTGTTCCGGCAAAGAAACACACTGGATTAGGTGTTCACTTAACAATAGATTTGAATGGAAGATTCAAACTTGGCCCGGATACCACCTATATCGATCGTAAAGAAGACTACAATGTAAAGTCCGAAAAAGCGGAATTTTTTTATCAAAGCGCCAGCCAATTTCTGCCTTTCCTGAAAAAAGAAAACATTCATCCCGATATGGCGGGCATCCGTCCCAAGCTTCAGGGATCAGCCGACGACTTTCGCGATTTTATCATCAAAGAAGACTCTCCGGGATTCATCAATCTGGTTGGTATCGAATCGCCGGGAATGACCGCATCGCCTGCCATCGCCCGACTTGTTCGAAAAATGCTATAAAAAGTTCTATGTTCTAAACTTTTTTATCCCGTTCGCTGCGCTCAGGGATAGTTCGCTTTGGGCTTCCTGCGGAAGCCACAGGCTCACTAACTTTCTATTGACACCTTACTCTCCTTCCCTTATAAAAATCAAAGGTTGAAACTCTTAATAAAAATATTTCGGAGACTTTATGCAATCCATAGAATCTTTTCTTCAGCAAATAAGCGATGTCCTCTGGGGATGGCCTTTGATTGTTCTGCTGGTCGGGACGCATATATTCTTAACATTTCGCCTTAAATTCATTCAGCGATACATGCTCCAAGCAATCAAAATTTCTTTTTCCCGCAAGCGCGAAGGTGAAGGCGACATCAGCCAATTCGGTGCCCTGACCACGGCTCTGGCAGCGACTATCGGCACCGGCAATATCGTCGGCGTAGCGACAGCAATCGCTGCCGGCGGCCCGGGAGCGGTGCTGTGGATGTGGTTAACCGGCGTCTTCGGCATTGCGACAAAATACGGCGAGGCGGTTTTATCGCTGAAATACCGCATCACCACCAAAGAAGGTTTAATGGCCGGCGGCCCGATGTACGTTCTGGAACGCGGCATGAATGCCCGATGGCTGGGATTGATTTTCGCCGCGCTGACCGCGGTAGCGGCTTTCGGTATCGGTAACATGGTTCAGGCCAATTCAATTTCTTCACTTGTGCAGGAAACTTTCAACATTTCACCGTGGATTACCGGAATAATCATGACGGTATTGACGGCCGTCGTTATCCTCGGTGGAATTAAATCCATTGCAAAGGTTTGTGAGAAACTGGTGCCTTTTATGGCTGTTTTTTATGTCTTCGGATGTTTGATTCTATTGGGAATGCATTACGAAACTATACCAGAGACTTTCAAATTAATCTTTAATAGCGCTTTTTCCGGTCATGCCATCATTGGTGGGTTTCTCGGTGCGGGAATGAAGGAGGCAATCCGCTATGGTATCGCCCGCGGATTGTTTTCCAATGAATCCGGAATGGGCAGCGCACCGATTGTGGCGGCAGCGGCACAGACAAAGAATGCTATCCGGCAGGCGCTGGTTTCTTCAACGGCAACCTTCTGGGACACGGTGGTTGTGTGCGCGATTACCGGTCTGGTTCTGGTTAATTCCGGCGAATGGATTCACGGTTATAAGGGAGCCGCTCTAACCAAAGCAGCGTTCTCCGATTTACCGGTTTTCGGACCCATATTGCTGTCAGTCGGTCTGCTGACTTTTGTTTTTTCAACCATTCTGGGCTGGTCTTATTACGGTGAAAAAGCCGCGGAATATCTTCTGGGAACCAAAGCCATTCTGCCTTACAGATATTTGTGGGTATGCGCCGTTATGCTTGGTTCCGTGCTGAGTCTTCCCATTGTCTGGACGTTTGCGGATATCGCCAACGGATTGATGGCTATACCGAATCTCATTTCACTTCTCGTCCTCAATAAAGTGATTATAAACGAAACAAAACAGTTTCTCTGGGACGGTAAGCTGGACGAATCCGCCTGAGTTAATGCTTAGCAGGGTAATCCATTTTCTGAAATCAATCCGATTATCCTTTCCGGCATAGACAAGGAACTGAAAGACAACCCAAAAGTTAAAAATGCTTATTTGGGTGCATAGCATTTACAGGTTCTGGATACATTTTCCCCCATTGTGGGTAATCAATCCCCAGTTATTGAATACACTGGCATATTTTTTTGTAAAAAATAATAGCATATTATTGTAAATACAAAGAGTTATTAATTCGTGTTTCTTTATTGGCATGCAAGTTGCTGTAATACAACCACAGGAATAATGTGGAGGTGGTTAATCATGAAAAAAACTTTATTGTATGTGCTTGGGATATTCTTTCTTCTCCCCATTTTAGTTTTTGCCGCTGATAATCCTGCTTACTATACCAAGGTTGGTCCGTTGATTCAAACAGATAGAGATATTTATAATTACGGCGAAGAAATCAGGATACATTTTTACAACGCACCCGGTTATGCGAGTGATTGGATATGTATTGTACCGTCAGACTCCTGGGACACGGAAGCCGGCGACTATAAATACATACCTGAAGGGGTGCATGAAGGTGTAATGATTTTCCAATCACCGGTACCGGGAGAATACGAGGTACGGGCTTATTATAACTACAGTGCTTTCCGATACACGGTATCTGCCCGTTATCACTTCACGGTAGCAGGAGACGAATACGGATATGGTTACGAAAATGAGTATGTCGATGTTCCGATAATTTATGGAGAACCCTGTTACTATGCGCCCCCGATTGCGGTAACATTTGCCTTCGACTATTTTACATATGAGATTGTTGGAGGATTTGTAGATATCGTTTTCTGGAGAGGCGGACACCGTCACCACTACAAACCATGGTATCATCACGGAAGAAGAATCTCTCCCGATTATATACGTTCAAAGTACATGCGCCACAGAATTCGCAGCAATGAATTCTTCAGACATCGTGAAAAGTTGCAGAGGGATCATCATATATCTCGTCCCGATTCACATTATGGATTGAAAACACGTTATCAAAAGCCAACACAACAGTGGCAGGGGCAAAAAGATCAGCATCCGCAATGGGGACAGCAGCCGTCTCAACAGACTAAACAACGTCCACAGTGGGGACAAAATCAACCTCCACAGGTTAGAAAACAACCACAACAATTAGAAAAACGTCCGCAGTGGGGGCAGAGTCGGTCTCGAGAGGTTAAACAACGGTCACAACAATTAGAACAAAAACCGCAATTAGAGAAAAAGTCATCGCGGCAGATAGAAAAACATGAGCCCATGCAAGAGAAACATAAAGAAATGAAGGAACATTAAATAAACCGGATTTCATTTAAGGTAACATTAATTAATGGTGCTTAATTTTCATTAGTACTACTAGAATAAAAAAATATTTTAAGAAAGAGGCTGCAAAAAAAAGCATCCGCAGAGAAGAAGGCAACAGAGAAGGTTGAAGGTGCAATTCCCCCAGCCGTAAAATAAGAAGCAATAAAACATACGAATGATTTAATTACTGAAAGGCAGAAGCAACAAAGACTCTGCCTTTTTATTAATGAATACGTCAGTAACCGTCCATTTTTATTATTCTATGAAATTGATGCCGTGTAAAAATAATTAACTTCTTCTAAGCAAGTTCTATAAATTTCATTACTATGATATAGATAGATTAATAATTTTCGGAGAAAATTATCATAAAAAAAGAAAACAACGTGTGTATTGTCCTTTTATGAAAAAACTCTTTTCAAGTATTGTTGCAATAGACAGTGACGGGATACCTTATAATATTCCAAATATTCGATATAAAAAATGGAAAATCAGTTCACTTGGATTTAGAGAAAAAGAATTTGATTTGGAGAAAAAGAAAGGGCGAATCCGGATTATGTGTTTTGGATCGTCAGAAACTCTTGGTGTGCATGAGACGGAAGGAAAAGAATGGCCTTCACAATTGGGTGAAATGCTGAAGGACAAATATCCCGAAGTAGAGGTTATTAATATATCTATTATGGGATTATCTCAAAAAATGAGAAAAGCATATATAGAAAAATATGTTTTGCCTTTAAAACCGGACATCATCGTGATGAATCATCATCGGTTGTTTTTCCATATCAGGGAATCAATAAGAGGAGAAGACATAGATATTATTCCATGCCTGATTAATGAAAATATTAAAAATTATTCCAAAATTCGTGTCTTATTTGACCGAGTTCTGTCAAACTTTAGAAATGTCATTTACAAATTTCTTCCAAACATGGTCTTATCTTACTATTCCATGTGGAGGCTGCGTAAGAAAATAAAAATAAAAGAAAAGGAATATCTGCAAAACAAAACACCTCTTAATGAAATTCCTGAAAATATTATTTTGCAATATGAAAAGGAGTTGAATGCATTTATTGATTATCTTAAAGAAAAAAATATTGTTCCGGTTATGCCGACATTCCCTTTTTTAACAACATTCTCCAACAAAAATACTTATAAAACAATCTTGATGGAAACCCGCTTAATGTTTTTTATCGAGTTTTCTGAAGATGGCATTCTGGATGCCATGAGTAAATTGAATAATTTAATTAAAAAGACAGCTGAAAAACAAAATGTCGTTTGTATAGACATTGATAATTTGCTTCCCAAAACTCTTGAATATTTCGCTGATGAACTTCATTATACCGACAAGGGAGCTGAACTAATTGCTCAAGAGATTTGTAAATCATTAATTCGCTCTAATTTTTGCGGGACGAAACCCATCCTTAACAACTCATGAAATCAGTAAGAGACTGTGATTAGTAAAGATATATCCATTGAAAAAGCAAAGTTAATAATCATAGCTTTCAAAATCCGCTCTTTATTATGAAAGAGATGTAGAAGAAAACCAATTAGCAAGCAGAAACTAGGAAAATAGAAGATAAAAAAAGATTAATTCATGCTAGTTAATGTTGGAAGAGAGCCGCAATGCTTTTTCATGCATAAGCTGTAGTCAGCTCATTTATTAACTACCTTTTAAGTAGCCTACCCATCGACGATCAATATTTCCATTGAAATGGTTAACTTCTATTCACATCATCCGGGCATTGCAGCACTCTTCACCTATAAGATACTGCTGCTGATTGTTAATGTCAAGGAGTGTGTCGAATATAAACACTTTACCGTTGGCACCCATACACAAATTATTAATATTATTAAGTAATATTATGACGCATACTATTTAAGCATTTTGCTAATAAACGCTCTTTTTCTATAGGTTAGATAATTTATCAACAGGCATATCAACAATCATTTCCACATAATAGTTGATAGAATATGCAGTCACTTATTTTTCTCCTGAAGCAACTGACTAAATGAAATAAAAGACATCTCAAAAATAATCAAAAAACGGCTGACCGCCAACTTAACATATGGTACAAGATTGAAATACTTTGATGGAGAGTTTGCTTGAAAAAAATTGATGAAAAACTGCTGGAAGTTCGTAGGCACGAAGGCACAGGCTACAAGCCACTGATTGATTATGATAAATGGCGAGTAGCTATCCTGCGTTATTGCGACGAGCTTTTACCTGAGAGTATCGATAAGATGCAACGACACAATGAAACCGACGAAGTGTTCGTTCTTCTGGAAGGCCGCTGTATCCTTTTTATCGGAGAGGGCAACGATTATGTCACATCAATTACCGGTATCGATCTGAAATCACGGAAAATTTATAATGTCAAGCGTCGTGTCTGGCACAGTCATACATTAAGTACTGACGCCTCCGTGCTGATTGTGGAAAACCTCGATACGACTATCCAAAATTCACCGAAGATGCCTCTGAACGAGGATCAGCGCCGACAAATCGTCGATATCGCCAGCGAACTTTGGCAAAAATGAACAACCACTAAACATTATCATGTCGAAACGCAGTGAGGCATCTTTTTATTACTTCTACTTTTTGTATGTCATAGCGACACAGGCTGGTATGAGAGTTTATGACGTTGTGTTGTGCTTACGCAAGAGATCTGCAAACTGATCAGGAGCGACAGGTTTGCTGAAATAATAACCCTGCATCTCGTCGCAAATGTGCTCCCGTAGAAACTCATCCTGAGCCATCGTTTCCACGCCTTCGGCAACAACATTAAGGCTAAGCATCTTGCCCATGGCAATGATAGCTTCGATAATCGCTTTATCTTCGGAATTTTGTGAAAGATTGCGGATGAACGACCTGTCCACCTTGAGTGTGTCGATAGGAAATTGTTTGATATGAGCGAGAGAAGAATAACCTGTACCGAAATCATCAAGGGCCAGCCGCACACCCATGTTCTTTATTCTGGTCAGCACTTCAATCAGGCGCTCAGGTTTGTACATTATCACGCTTTCAGTAATTTCAATTTCCAGAAGACTCGGCGCCATGCCGGAATCATCCAACACGGCTTTAATATCTTCCAATAGTTTATCGTCCATGAGTTGGCGAAGCGATAAGTTCACCGCCACACTGACAGGCGGCAGACCTTGACGTTGCCACGCGACATTCTGGGCGCATGCGGTCTTCATTACCCACCTGCCGATAGGTATAATCATTCCTGTTTCTTCGGCTACCGGAATGAATTGCGTAGGAGTTACCGAACCAAGGATAGGATTCTTCCAGCGCAGCAGGGCTTCCACACCCGTGATTGCTTCGGTTTTTAAATCCATTTTGGCCTGATATTCTAAATACAGTTCGTTGCGTTCCAGCGCTTTACGCAGGTTTGTTTCGATAGTAAGGCGCTCAAATGCCTGCGATTGAGTATTTTGGGAATAAAACTGGAAGTTATTTTTGCCTTCTTCCTTGGCAAAGTACATAGCCATATCCGCATTCTTCATCAGGGTTTGTTCATCATCTCCATCAATGGGGTATATGCTGATACCTATGCTGGCGGTTACGCGGCATTCTTCACCCAGAATAACCATCGGTTTCATAGCCGCACTAAGCACCCTTTGGGCGACTACTGCAACCTGACTTAAATCGCTTATTTCCTCAATCAGGATAATGAATTCATCTCCTCCCAGACGGCCGACAACATCATTTTTTTCCTGCGGTCGCCCTACAACATCAACCGCTCTGAGCGATTGTCGTAAACGCTTGGCCATATCTTTTAATAGTTCATCACCGGCATCGTGCCCCATGGTATCATTGATAATCTTGAATCGGTCCAGATCAATGAATAAAATGGCAAATTGCCGTTCATGGCGTCTTGCGGATTCGATTGCCTGATTCAAAAGTTGGCTGAACATCATACGGTTGGGTAGCCCTGTCAAAACGTCGTGTGTGGCCAGATATTGAATCTGCTCTTCGGCGCGTTTGCGCTCGGTAATATCCCGACTCACACCCAGAATACCAACCGTTTTTTTATTTTTATCTTTAACAAAGGAAAACTTCGTTTCCGTCCATACGGTAGTTCCGTCTTTGCGCGCAACTTCCAACTGCAGCGTCCGCTCCGCCGAATTTTTATGACCTGATTTTTCCATCACTGTCATCTCGGCCAATGTCTTTACAACCGCATCCCGGGAGGAATTTGCATAGGAATCGTAAAGCATCTGGTTCATGACTTCCTCAGGTTCATACCCTCTCAGGATTTTTACGGAAGGGCTGATATAGGTGTAATCAAGATTCATATCCAAAACGAAAATGACATCCTTGATGTTGTTCGTCAGCCGCTCGATGGTAGCAAGAGCACTGGAAATACTGGTTCTGAGATTGGTAATATATCCGCCAATCACGGCAAACCATGGCAAAATAAACGCGAGGACGACAATATTGAATATTTCCACATTCGTATTGATATACTCAGGATGAGTCGTATAAAGTAAAAAGATAACGGCAGAATAATTAACAAAGGCAAAAACCGAAAGAAAAAGAAACTGCCGGATTCTCAATCTGAAAAAACCGAACACAAGAACAACCATGTAAACGAGAAGAACACCGCTTCTGGCCTCATAGGCGTAATATACAACCACCATAATCCAGAAAGTGGCTATAACCATCTGTATAAGAGTTAGGCTCGGATCTTTAAAACTTTTGTTTAATCCGCTTCTGAATATTAAATATAGAAAGACGTTTAAGATAAAACTTGCTAAAACACCGGCAATCAGAATCGCCAGCGGCACAGTTGTCAGTTCCAGTGAATAACCGATAAAACAAATAGCACTCCATATTAAATAAGCGCCGAAGGCCATGAGAAAGCGTTTGATTCTCAAAGTCTGATCGAGATCTTCTTTTGGGAACACACCAAACATAGATTAACGTCTTTCAAATTTAATCGCAAAATCAGCTGCAACGGATTGCAATCTATATATATATGAATAATTCGTCAAGTAAAGATTTCCCATTTATGGCATGGATCACGATATAAGCATAGGCGCGATTTGACAGTCAAATCGCCATTGTGTTACAAATAAAACATGAAAAACAAAAATATGAGCCCAACAAAAATTAAATCGCCGGAAGACTTATCAATACAAAATAATGCAGCACCTGCCCAGGCAAGAGAAAAACACCAATCGCTTATGGTGTGGTGGATTGCTCTACGTTATCATTTTACACCTTCCAGTTTTTTGCCTGCCATTCTGGGCGGTGTTGCAGCATGGACGTTAACAGGATTTTATAATCAATGGTTTTTCTTTCTGGCCGTGTTGGGGGTAACACTTAACCACATTGCCCTTAATTTGACGGACGATTATTTCGATTATCACGCTTGTGTTGATCGCAACAATTACATTAATGCAAATCCATATTCCGGCGGAAGCGGTACTTTAACCGGCGGCAAAATCAAACCCGCGCATATGCGGCTGGTATTTGTATTGGCATATCTTGCAACAATTGGCATTGGTCTGTATCTGTGCGTGGTTCAGACCTTGTGGATACTTGTCTTCGGCTTATTTGGCATGGGAAGTTCTTATTTTTATACGGCACCGCCCATCCGTTACGGTTATCGTGGTATGGGAGAAATCTCCCAACTGATAAATTTCAGTTTCACCATCGGGATGGGCGCCTATGTGGTGCAGACAGTTTCTTTTTCCTGGGAGGTGTTCTGGATTTTGCTGCCGCTGGGCTTCATGATGTTTGCTATGATAATAATCAATGAAATTCCGGATAGAACCGATGATGCCGCCGCCGGTAAAAAAACTCTGGTTGTGCGGTTTGGATCATCAAATGCGATCCGGTTTTATGGCATCGCCATGACCATGGCATTTATAATAATTTTGCTGACACCATTTTTCGACATGGCAAGTTTCTGGATTTATCTGAGCTTTCTCACCCTGCCCTGGGCTGTGCAGGCCTTTTGTATTCTGCGTAAACAAATCAACGATATATCACGGCTGGCACCGGCAAATCTGCTGACTATCCGCGTCCATAATCTGACAGGAATATTACTGATAATCGCTTATCTGATTCATGGTCTGCAAAATCAACGCGAGTATCAACAGGCAATTTTTTCTATACTTATTCTGGCGGCTTTTTATCTGCCGGCTGCTGTTCCAATTTTTTTCAAGAAAAATGACAGACAATAGTCTGATGATAATAACCGGATGAGCCCGGATTTAAAAATTGTATAAGCAATTATTGCTCCGGCAATTAGACAT
>AWGX01000029.1 GCA_000495415.1 Smithella sp. ME-1
GCGTCCCGTGGCGAACGAGGAGAAGGGGACCATTTTACCTTGCATATTACGAACATAAAGTTTTTCCAGATCGTTAGGCAACATCCTGTAAGGAGCATCGGCCTGAATATAAACTCGTTTAATACGGCCTCCCTGCATAAAGTCATTGGCATAAGCGCTGCCGAAAGATGCGGAGATTGTTCTGTGAATTGATGAGATTGGTATACCCATAGCACCTGCTTTTT
>AWGX01000030.1 GCA_000495415.1 Smithella sp. ME-1
CGCGAAGGCGGGAATCCAGTATTTGAACTTTGTGTCGTCTCGGAAATAGTGCGGCGCAGTCATAGTGATAATTTTACAAATGCAAAAGTCAAAAAACGCTAAATACCCTTCAGTAAAAAAAGTAAGCGACGAAGAACGTATCGGCATGGTCAAAGAAATATTTTCGACCATTACCGGCAAATACGACTTTTTAAATCATTTCTTAAGCCTCCGCCGTGATATTGCCTGGCGGCGTTTCGCCGTTAAGAAAATGGTTTTCTCCAAGACCAAAAGATTTCTTGATATTGCCTGCGGTACGGGCGATTTGTCCATTGACACCTGTGTTCAGCACCGGGACATATCGGTGACGGGGGTTGATTTTGTCTATCCGATGGTGAAGGAGGCAAAAGAAAAATCAAAAAAATATAATCTTTCCAGTAGAACGAATTTTATTCAGGGAAATGCGCTGAGTCTACCTTTTGGCGAAAATTCTTTTGACGTAACTGCAATGGCTTTCGGAATCAGAAACATTCCTCAAAAAGCCGATGCTCTCAAAGAAATGCTGCGCGTCACTGTACCGGGCGGCCAGATCATGATTCTGGAGATGACATTTATTCAAAACCGTTTTTTCAAACTTTTTTACTATATTTATTTAAATTTCCTGCTTCCGCTAATGGCCAAAATATTTTCCAAAAACGCCGCGGCCTATTATTACCTTGCCGATTCCATCATGAACTTTCCTTCGCCTGAAGAATTTGCCGCCTTCATGCGGGAGACAGGAATATCCGATGTCAAAATATATCCTCTTACTTTTGGTATAACATGTCTGTATGTTGGGAAAAAACCTTGATACCGTTCGCTTTCTTCGGCTAACTTTGT
>AWGX01000031.1 GCA_000495415.1 Smithella sp. ME-1
CTTGTGAAATTTGAGTCTCATTACCACTTGCGCTTCGAACTTCGCCCCGACTCGTCGGGACTCGTTCTTGGCGAGTGTCATTAAAAAAAATGTCGCGAAGGAGAACCTCCTTCGCGACAACATGCAATAAAGATTATTGTTAAAAAGTTTTATTGATCTACATCTACTTTCCCGAGTAATGAATCAAGTTCATGACCGGCACCCATATCACCCAAATCTGAATACTGTATATTATCGAACGACACGCTGGCTTTTTCAGCATTAGTGCTGTCCAATATTTGTAATCTTGCAGAACCATCTGTATTGGCAATAACATTAAGATGGTCTCCTACGCTTTCATCCAGCACACTGCTTATATCGACTTTGTCAAGAGATGCCTGGCTGTAATCCTGGATTGTATCATAACCGCCTTTTGAAATAACAAATGTATCAGCTCCCGATCCTCCATTCAGGATATTATTACCGGTACCGCCGCTGAGTATGTCATCACCGGCACCACCATTAATGGTATCATCACCTTCCTGGCCGTAGACTACATCATTACCGGCACCGGCATTAATGGTATCATCACCACCGGTGCGGCCGCTTTCGGCAGATAGAGTCGCATGGTTTGCCTTGATGTAATCAATAATTTGCTGTTCAGTCCAACCAAGCTTTTCGAACACTTCCCAACCGGCACCATCGGGAGTAGTCAAGCCCTGAGAATCAGCAAGACTATCTGTATTGACCGAATCACCAAAGATGATGTCATTACCATCTCCACTGAGAATATTGTCATCACCAGCCTCATTTAAAGTAGTATGCTGCGTAAGATCAGTAAGTACCTGATTGAGCTGCTCACCAGTTGTGATATTAGTAGCTACATCCGGATTAACGCCGGCAGAAGCTCCTTCGACCTGGTTCAGATGATCCAGGTTGGTAGCTGAAACATTAATGCCCACTGCGTCAATCGTGAATCCTTTAGCAATCAGTTGCTGTACTTCACTTATTGTGTCGTTATCACCGGCAACGGGAAGTATGTGATTTAAAGCAGTCTGATCAAATCCCGAACCCGGCCCCAGCAAATTATAATTAAACAAACCGGGACTAGTCGTATCGCCTCTATAGTAATAATTCGGTTCGCCATCGGATATAAAGATTACCTGGCTTATTACATTTGTACCTGTTAAAGGTGCGTCAGTACCTGTGCTGTTTGCCCAACCAAGAGCCTTCTGCAAGCCTGCTTCATAGTTTGTGCCTCCTTCGGCATCAAGGCTGTTTATCGCTTTAATGGCCGCTGCAAGCTCGCTGCTGTTCTTGAGATCGTATATCCCTAATTGACTTGAGTTTGTACTGAAATCAACAATTTGGACACGGACATTCTCCGCAGAACCGTTAGCCAAATCGGTAAGCGTATTGTTTACCGATATTTTAAGAGCTTCAAGCCTGGTCATCACCTGACCATTAAATGTAATTTTTTCGGTCATACTTCCTGATGTATCCAGCACAAGAGAAAGATTTAAACTCTTTCCCGCAGTAGTAGAATACCCGCCTATATCACCAACCAATATATCGTTCCCGCCACCACCGGTAATCGGCCCATCAAATGGCGCCTTATTATCTATATAATGACCAACTGTCTGACCTGTCTGATCATC
This sequence comes from Smithella sp. ME-1, assembly GCA_000495415.1. Next base: position 1,638 of record AWGX01000031.1, read on the forward strand.
GACATTTGTTCCGGCAACCAGCATATCTTCGACCGGCAGGTTAAATGTCAAACCGGCAGAGGCCACATCACCGTCCGCATCTGCCACGGTATAGGTAAATGTCTCGTTTGCAACTAACGGAGTACCTGCTGGCGGGGTATAAGTATACTCTCCTGTTAAGAAATTCATCGCAAATGTGCCACCTGCCTCTGTTTCGATGGTCAGTGTATTTGTAGCCGTGTTATATCCCGAGGAAGAGGTATTGTAAATTTCGTCTATTCCATCACCGTTCGCATCGTGAGCAACGGATACAACCTTCAAATCAGCCGGACCATCAGCTCCGAAAGAAGCATCGACCTCACCTGTCACGGGTGGCGTATAAAATTCTGCATTAGGTGTCAGCTCGCCAACCAGACTGAATGAAGTCGAAGCGTTTTCCGCTGTATTGACCGTAGTCACTGTGTTTCCAACGGCATCCTTGAACCCGATAGTTAACGTATAAGTAAAATCTCCGACAGTTATAGGCACAACATTTGAACCATTGACGATGGTAACAATATCTGCTGATGCAACCGGATCATTAGTATTAGGGGTTTCGTTATGTTGAAAGCGAACTAGCTTGTCAATATGCACTGTTTGACCATCGATCACTACATCAAAAGTCACTCTGAGATAAGCATCTGTAATTGAAGAACCGCTCGGAATCGGAAAATTGTTGTGCGTAAATGTTCCTAATGTAAACGCTTCGCCTATACTGACATTGGATAGAGACGCATTATCATTAAACTCATAACTGGAGCTATTTGTATTGTCACCCCATGCAATTTTCTCATAATAAGGATCATCGTCACTATTGGTTTTTGTATCTACGTTTCCGTCAAACGGTGCATCCCAACCTGATGCCAAAGCACTTATTTGTGCTGTTGTAACAGGCAATTCTACCTGTATATCATGCTCTTTTGATAAGGCCGTCGGCATGTCATCAAGAACATTCACATTAAGTTTAACTGTTCCGGCAACCTGATCTCCATCGGCATCCTGAACAACGACATTAAGATCGATACCGTTTGCCAGTAATGCTTGCAGATTTTCACCCTGAATCGGATCGTGAATGAGATTGTCCGTTAATGTAAATGTGTAGTTTCCGGTCACGACATCTACATCCAATATATAACCTGTTCCGTTAATCACTATATGGCCATCCGCGCCTGCCGTTTGACCATTAATACTGTAAACAGGTGTTGTTGCAGGACCATCTGCACCGAAGTTAAAGTTGTCTATCAGGTTTCCGGTAGCCGATGCAGAACCCGTGCCTGTAACCTCTCCTGTATTTAAAGGAGTACCATCCTCTGCATGTCCTGGCAGACCATCTTCGTCAACAGTCAGCGAATCAGCTGCAACAGTGAGCTTCGGCATATCGTCAACTATCTCGATGGTGATGGTCGCCGGGGCCGAT
>AWGX01000032.1 GCA_000495415.1 Smithella sp. ME-1
TTTTTTTGCAGAGTTGTCAGAATCTTTTATTGGTATCGGATTGTCGCCTAATAAATATACCCTGTCAAGATACGGAAATTTTAGAGCGGGCCGCAGTTTAAACACCACATGACCAACCAAAATCAAGGAGTTACATATATAGCTTCTTTTTCATTTTTCACTTTTGCAGCCAAGATTTCCTTGACACATGTAAACGCCCATTCTATATTTCATTCCGCAAAGCGGAAGTTCTTATTTAAAAAATACCAATAAGGACAATTTGTTTTGAGCAATAATAGTACAAGACAGGTACTCTATATAATCAGAGCACTTTCTAATAAGTATGGAAAGAAACAGGAGGTTTTTTATGTATCGGATTGATTTGTTAAACAAGATTTCTAAAAAGGGTTTGAACCTTTTTACCGAGAAGTACGAGTATCGCGCTGATATTTCAGACCCTGACGGCATCCTGGTAAGAAGCAAGGAAATGAAAGATATGACCTTGCCGTCTTCTCTGAAAGCAATTGCCCGCGCCGGTGCCGGCGTTAATAATATTCCAATCGACAAGTGCTCAGAAAAAGGAATTGTTGTCTTCAATACTCCGGGAGCCAACGCCAACGGCGTCAAGGAACTGGTCATCTTAGGCATGTTGCTGGCGGCACGCAAGGTTACTGAAGGAATTGCCTGGGCGAAGGAACTCAAATGCGAAGGAGACAAAGTACCCGACCTCATCGAAAAAGGGAAATCCAAGTTTGGTGGCACCGAACTACAGGGCAAAACTCTGGGCGTCGTCGGCCTTGGTGCCATCGGCACGATGGTAGCCAACACTGCTGAAGCTCTCGGCATGAGAGTCATGGGCTATGATCCATTCCTTTCCATCGAGGCGGCCTGGAAGCTGTCCCGTACCATAAAGAAGGCTCCAAGCCTCGAACGGCTCCTCGCAGAATCCGACTATATATCGCTGCACGTTCCCCAGAACAAGGATACGAAGGGCTTCATTAACACCGACAAGTTCGCTATCATGAAAAAAGGAACCATTCTTCTCAATTTCGCCCGAGGAGGACTCGTGGACACTCCTTCTCTGAAGAAGGCTGTTGCCGACGGTATTGTGGGCTGCTACGTGACCGACTTCCCGGACGAAGAGGTTATCAAAACGGACAAGGTCATCCCCATACCTCATTTGGGCGCATCGACCGATGAATCCGAGGAAAACTGTGCCATCATGGCTGCCATGCAGCTCATGGATTTCCTCGAAAACGGAAACATCAAGAACTCAGTCAACTTTCCCGAATGTTTTCTGGACAGGTCAGGCAAGCAAAGGATAACCGTAACCAATCAGAACACGCCGGGCATGATTGAAAAAATCACTCACCTCCTTGCCGACAACAAGCTCAACATAGCGGACATGATCAACAAAAGTAAAGGAAACCTGGCCTATAACATCATCGACATGGAAGGCGATATCAATCCTGACCTGGTAAAGAAAATCCAGTCTATCACTGGGGTCGTGGCTGTCAGAGTACTTTAAGAAAACACCTGACATATGGCTGCATAAATAAAAAAAGGCGGATTCTTACAATCCGCCTTTTTCCTAATGGTTTAAACTTTAGTTAACACCTGCAACCGCTTCATGTTGCGTTTGCTATGTAATCAAATAATATTCTTTAACCTCCCGTATGATGCAACAACTGTTTTCCATTAGAAGCGGTTCCTTATTCAGACAACTAAGCTTTAGTATTTTGGTAAAACCTCGTTCTACTTAAAGCAACCTCACCCAAATTGGATTCATCTAATCGAAATTGTTATTTTTTCAGCACAAAACTTTTTAATTGTGATGATTTTATTATATAATTTTTAAAAAATCAAGAAAAAAATCAACATATGGTGGTTATTTTTTTT
>AWGX01000033.1 GCA_000495415.1 Smithella sp. ME-1
TGTATTAAATGCTGCTGATGAAATAGCAGTGTCTGCGTTCATGGAAAATAAAATTCGTTTTATTGATTTGCCTGGGATCATAGAAAAAGTTCTCAATCGTCATAATACGGTTAATGATCCTTCATTGGAAGATATTCTGCACGCCGATTTGTGGGCAAAAAGAGAGACAGGAAAAATAATAGAAAGGATGATGTAGTGACTACTTTAATTTCTTTTGTAATATTACTTGG
>AWGX01000034.1 GCA_000495415.1 Smithella sp. ME-1
CAGCCGATCGCTACGCTCCGGCTGTTTCTACGTTAAGCAGGATAATTCATATGGCGACCATGACAATATCAGAAGCAGAACACATTATAGACGTCTTTGCGGCAGCTCTTCAAAAGGAGCAACCACCCAGCAAAGGGGAAAATGAAGAAAGCTTTTACTGGAAACGCTATCGCCATCACTTGCCGCTTTCTATACTTCAAGGATATAATGTTTTTCAATTTGACATTGCACTAAAAATGAGAATTGCAAATATGTTTCTATTCTTTGCGAGCAGGAATAATTTTGAGGAACATTTTGCAAAGGAAATAAAAATATGCTCTCTTCCCATTGCGGCTCTCGGTCGGTTCATCCCAGATGATTTATTGGCCAAGCTTAAATATTTAGCTGAATTGTCAAACACAGTATCACGAGATTCAGCAGAATTTCGGAAATATGAACGTCCCATTTGGGAAGAATATTGCGCTCATGATGAATGGTTTATTAATGATAAGAAATTCATTTCCCTTGAGACGTCAGAAGCATTCGCAGCCTATTGTCGGCGTATTGGTGCAAATGACCCTATTTACTGGCAGAAGATTTACACGCGCCTTGGCCTTGAATACACATCGAGTTCTCCAAAAGGGAATAACCCTGTGAGAGCATAAAATAAAAAGCTTAACAAGGGCAATACAGCCGATCGCTTCGCTC
>AWGX01000035.1 GCA_000495415.1 Smithella sp. ME-1
TCTTGAACCTCTACCCAATGCTATGTTTCGTGTTGAACTGGAAAATGGGCACAAGGTTTTAGCTCATATTTCAGGGAAAATGCGTATGCATTTCATTAAAATACTTCCGGGTGATAAAGTGACGGTGGAACTTTCACCTTATGATTTAACCCGAGGCCGCATAACTTACAGAACGAAATAAATTTTTTATCTGGAATAAGGAGTCGAAATCGTGAAAGTAAGATCGTCTGTAAAAAAA
>AWGX01000036.1 GCA_000495415.1 Smithella sp. ME-1
CCATATATCATAAAACATACGACCATGTCTGTAAAAGCTCACATAACCAGGATAATTTACAGGGTTGATGTTGACACCTTGCATCGCCAGCCTGTTGAAGAATTTCAGCTCAACGACATCGGTAGAATAGAGCTCAATACTTTGTCGCCGATTTTTTTTGATCCTTATAAATTGAACCATGCCACCGGAAGTTTTATTTTGATCGATCCTCTAACAAACAATACGGTTGCCGCCGGAATGATAAGAGGTGTCCCCAGGAACATTGAAGATTACATGGAAACTAAAACAGATGATAAAACCAATGTTAAAAAATCACCACATACCATCTGGCGGGGTCTAAATATAGAGCTTACCGACAGGGAAGA
>AWGX01000037.1 GCA_000495415.1 Smithella sp. ME-1
GTTATTACCAGCTTGCTGAATTTATCGAACAATCTGAAAACGGTATCGAATTTTTTATTAATTTAAACGGCAAAAAATATTTAATCAAAAATAATCAAGCTTCTAACTAATAACGGAGGGAACAATGCTTGATGACATAATAAAAGAATCTCTGACTTTTGACGATCTTCTTCTGATTCCGGCGGCTTCCAGTGTATTACCGCGGGATGTAAATACATCCACTTTACTGACGAAAAACATATCCTTAAAAATACCTATTGTTTCCGCAGCAATGGATACCGTAACGGAATCGCGCATTGCAATTTGCATGGCTCAGGAAGGCGGTATCGGCATAATTCACCGCAATATGAGCATAGAGCAACAGGCAATTGAAGTAGACAAAGTAAAAAAATCGGAAAGCGGTATGATTGTTGATCCCATCACCATTGAACCGGACCGTAAGGTTAGCGATGCTTTAAAACTAATGGATCATTATTCCATTTCCGGGGTGCCTGTTGTCAAAAAAGGTAAACTTGTGGGAATTCTTACCAACCGGGACTTGCGTTTTGAAGAAAATCTGGATCAGCCGATAGAAAATGTAATGACCAAGAAAAATCTAGTTACCGTATCATCAAGTATTACACTGGAAGAATCCAAAAAACTTCTTCATCAACATAGAATTGAAAAATTACTGGTTGTTGATAACGAGTACAGATTAAAAGGCCTGATTACAATCAAGGACATCGAAAAGATACGCCGTTACCCGAATGCGTGCAAAGATTCCCTGGGAAGACTGCGAGTAGGCGCGGCGGTAGGAATTATTGACAGAGAAGCAAGAATTGATGCGCTTCTGGCGGCTGGAGTAGATGTAATCGCTATTGATACTTCGCATGGACATTCTGCAGGAGTTATCAACGCCATCAAATCAACAAAATCAAATTTCCCCAAATGCGAATTAATTGCGGGGAACGTGGCAACGGCGGAAGGGGCCCAGGCTCTTATTGACGCCGGTGTTGATGCGGTTAAAGTAGGCGTCGGTCCCGGTTCCATCTGCACAACACGCGTAATCGCCGGCGTAGGAGTAGCTCAAATGTCGGCAATCAGAGACGCGTATAAAGTTGCCTCTCAGAAAGGCATTCCCGTTATTGCCGACGGTGGTATAAAATATTCCGGTGATATTGTTAAAGCAATCGGAGCCGGTGCCAGTTGTGTAATGATCGGCGGTCTATTTGCCGGAACTGAAGAAAGTCCCGGCGAAACAATTTTATTTCAGGGGCGCAGTTATAAAGTCTATCGCGGTATGGGCTCGCTCGAAGCAATGAAAATGGGCAGTCGCGACCGCTACTATCAGGATGATATTGAAGGTCCGTTAAAAATGGTTCCGGAAGGAATCGAGGGAAGGGTACCTTTCCGTGGTTCACTTTCCGCCAGCATTCTTCAACTCATTGGCGGTTTGAAAGCCGGTATGGGGTATGTAGGATGTAAAACGATTCCGGAATTGATTGAAAAAGCCCGCTTCGTCCGCATTACACAGGCAGGTTTGAAAGAAAGTCATGTCCATAATGTAATTATTACCAAAGAAGCCCCTAATTACTGGCTGGATTAAAACCCCGTTGCTTAATAATATAAAATCCTTTATTGCTGCTGCTGAAATACCATTTCTAAATCAAAGATG
>AWGX01000038.1 GCA_000495415.1 Smithella sp. ME-1
TCCCAGGTAGACAGCATTCCACGCATGCCAGTAAAACCTGCCGTGCAGGTAAACCAATCCCGCTTCCATTTGCGCAGGAATTCCGGCAGCGCGAAGCAGAGCTACTGTCAATATGGAATGCTCGTTGCAATCACCTTCTTTGTTTTTTAAAACCTCCAGGGCATTGGGCACCGATAAAACAGGTTTTTTCTTAATATTACGATAAACCCAGTTGACGATTTTTCTTGCCTTCTGCTCGGCAGTATCTGCCGG
>AWGX01000039.1 GCA_000495415.1 Smithella sp. ME-1
CACCCACATGTTTTTGGCAGCAAGAAAGTGAAATCGGTGCAGGAAGTAAAGGAAAACTGGCAGAAAATAAAGAAAAAAGAACGAAAAAATAAAAAAGAAGAAGATAATATATTTTCCGGAGTTCCTCTTTCATTTCCGGCTCTAAAAAGAGCGCAGAAAATAACAGCTATTGCTTCCACTTACGGTTTCGATTGGTCCAGGACTCAGGATGTAATAATTAAGTTGAAAGAAGAAATTAAAGAGCTGGGCGCTGCCATAAAAAAAAGTAAAGAAGATGAGATTCAAGAAGAATTGGGTGATATATTGTTCACTTTGGTCAATTTAAGCCGTTTTCTTGCTGTTGATGCAGAAACCGCTTTATCAAAAACAACAGAGAAGTTTTTACGTCGTTTTTCATATTTGGCTGAACAATTATCCGCCAGAGACATATCCGTTAAAGATGCAACCTTAGCCCAGATGGATGCACTCTGGAATGAAGCAAAAGCAAAGGACTAAATATGAAATATTTTCTTTGTGTATTAGGCATGGTCTTTATTATTGAAGGCTTGCCTTATTTTCTCTTTCCGGAAAAATTAAAGGTGTATCTTGCCAAAATAATGACCATGCCGGATTCTACTCTAAGGTTTATGGGAATATCCTCAATGATTATTGGCCTGATTCTTCTATATTTTGGAAGGGTCTGAAAACATTGACATTGACAGCAAAATTATAATCTGATTACCTGCCTAAACTTTTTCATGATGATCGTACTATGGAATTAAAAGATTTTTTATATTATCTGCCAGATGAACTTATCGCCCAGCATCCTTTCGCAAAGCGTGATCAGTCACGACTGCTTTTTCTGGACAAAAAAAAAGAAAAAATGGAAGATTCCTTTTTTTTCCAACTGTCTGATTTTCTACAAAGCGGTGATGTTCTGGTCATTAACGATTCCCGCGTTATTCCCGCGAGACTCTTTGGTAAAAAACCTAGCGGAGGTATTCTGGAGATATTGCTTTTAACCAGAAAAGCAATCAACCTAGATTCTCAAATATGGGAAGCGCTGCTTCGACCAGCAAAAAAGCTGCATGAAAATGATGTTATCATTCTTGAAAATAAATGCGAAGCAAGGGTCTTAGAACGCATATCTGATAAAAAATGGCTGCTGGAATTTTTTGCACCGAATGGTTTTGAAACTTATTTGAACACTTACGGCCGGGTTCCCCTGCCCCCTTATATTAAGCGCAAAAAAACTGCCGAATCAAATGTTACGGACAAAGAACGTTACCAGACCATTTATGCGAAAAACCCCGGTTCCATAGCTGCACCAACTGCAGGACTTCACTTTTCATCTGACGTTTTACAAACATTGCAAACCAAAGATATCCAAATAGCCCCGATAACTCTTCATGTTGGGTACGGAACTTTTATGCCTATCGAAGTAAACGAAGTAGAAAAACATGTTTTGGAATCCGAATATTATGAAATAAGCGAAGATAGCAGCAGAATTATTAATAATTCCCAACGTGTAATTGCTGTAGGAACGACATCCACCCGCACTCTGGAAAGCGCAGCTGACAACGACGGGTATGTAGAGGCAAAATCCGGTTTTACCAATCTTTTTATTTATCCAGGGTATAAATTTAAAAGGGTCAACGGTCTTCTAACCAATTTTCATTTACCAAAATCATCCTTATTTTTACTTGTTTGCGCATTCGCCGGTTCAGACTTGATTAAAAAAGCTTATTCGCATGCAGTGGAAAAACGTTATCTTTTCTATAGTTATGGCGATTGCATGCTGATTATTTAGGAAATATAAAATGTTTCGATTTGATTTGACAAGAAAAGATTCTCAAACGGCCGCCCGTTTGGGAGAAATAACAACAGATCACGGTATAATTCATACACCCGTATTTATGCCGGTAGGCACACAGGGCACGGTTAAATCAATGCTGCCCGAAGAAATCGAAAATTGCGGTGCTGAAATTATTTTAGGTAATACTTATCATTTATATTTACGTCCCGGTCACGAAACTATTAAGAAACTTGGCGGTCTTCACCGATTTATGAATTGGTCGCATCCGATTTTGACCGACAGCGGCGGTTTTCAGATATACAGTTTGGGAACTTTGCGTAAAATAACTCCCGATGGAGTAATATTTCGTTCACATATCGATGGTTCCAGGCATTTTCTCAGTCCGCAAAAAGCTATCGAAATTCAGGAGGCGCTTGGCGCAGACATCATGATGTGTCTTGATGAGTGTACACCCTATCCTGCCACTATACTGCAAGCCAAAGAATCGCTGGCCCTGACGGTAAAATGGGCGGATTTATGCATAAAATCCAGGACTAACCTTGAGCAGGCTCTTTTTGGCATTATTCAAGGAGGAATTTATCTGGATTTACGCAAACAGGCGGTAGAACAATTGGGACCTCTTGATTTTGACGGTTACGCTTTAGGCGGAGTCAGCGTGGGGGAACCTAAAGAACTAATGTACAAAATAACCGATTCAATAACTCCATTGCTGCCTGAAAAGAAACCGCGTTATCTTATGGGAGTTGGAACTCCGGAAGATATAGTTTTTGCGGTATCCTGCGGAATAGACATGTTTGACTGCGTTATTCCCACCAGATGCGCCCGCCACGGATTATTGTTTACAAATGCAGAAAATGTTGTTATAAAAAACGCCCGTTGGAGGGAAGATAATAATCCTATTGACCAAACGTGCGATTGTTACACTTGCCGTAATTATTCCCGGGCATATTTACGTCATCTTTATGTCGCCGGTGAAATACTGGCTATGATATTAAATACTATTCACAACATTCGCCACTATATGCGTCTCATGGAGAATATACGGCTGGCGATTAGTGAAAACCGTTTTGAACAATTTAAAAAAGAGTTTTTTAATAGACGAGAATAATTTTCAAATAATTCCGATAAATTGCAAAATCAAGGAGGAAACTTAAATTGATAACAATAGCATATGCAATGGGTGGTGCACCTGGTGGAACGGCAGGCGGTGGTGGTGATTGGGGTTTTCTTATAACCATGGCCGTAATTTTCGTTATTTTTTATTTTTTACTGATTCGCCCTCAACAGAAAAAACAAAAAGAATTAAAGGCCTTGTTGGATAATCTTGCCTATGGCGACACAGTGATGACAACCGGAGGCATTCACGGGAAAATAACAGGATTAGCCGATTCTGTGATAACATTAGAGATTGCCGACAAGGTAAGAATAAAAGTTGCAAGAAGTGCTATAGGGGCCATTATACAAAAATCCGGTGCTGCTGCTCCGACAAATCCACCAAAGTCATAATATAGAAAGGGGCATTTCATGTTCAAGTCTTTAAAACTCAGAGGAGCCATAACTTTAATTGTCTGTCTTGGTGCTTTGTATTTTTTAATACCGACATTTATTCCCAGCATTCCATCGCCCTGGAATAAATATCTGTACAAAGACAAAATTCATCTGGGACTGGACCTTCAGGGCGGCATGCATCTTCTTATGGAAATTGATACGGACAAAGCTCTGGAAGCGATGCTGGAGCGAACTTCCAATGATTTAAAAGAATCATTGATGGACAGCAAGGTGCGGTTCCGCAATCTGGAAAAAGCCAAGGGCGCTACAATTTCCATGGAATTAACAGATTCTGACGGTAAAACAGTTTTGGAAAAAGTTTTACGCGACAAGTTTCCCGATCTGGAAATAGACACAACCAGCACTCACGATAAAGGACAATTTGTTACTCTAAAAATAAATGATAAAAGGGCAGCAGACTTAAAAAAGCTCACGGTTGAACATAGTCTGGAAACAATCAGAAACAGAGTTGACCAATTCGGCATCGCCGAACCGGAAATAATACCGGAAGGAGACAACCGGATTCTCGTTCAACTCCCGGGGATTAAAGACCCGGAAAGAGCAAAAATTCTCATTGGAAAAACGGCTCTTTTGGAATTTAAAATTGTTGATGACGAGAACTCGCTTGAAGAAGCTCTTCGCGGCAATATTCCGGAAGGAGATATTATTGCATACGGATTGCGTACGGACAGATCCACTGGAGAGAGAGGTTCCTCTCCATATTTATTAAAAGACAAGTCTCTGATTACCGGTGCTTCACTGGAAACGGCCAAGGTTCAGATAGCTGACCGTTTTGGCGATGTCACTGTCGGCATAAAATTTAACTCTCAGGGCGCCGATGATTTTGAAAGAATCACCGGTGAAAACGTTCGTAAACGACTGGCTATCGTTTTGGACGGTGTGGTGCATTCCGCCCCCGTCATTCAGGAAAGAATATCCGGTGGACAGGCTCAAATTACCGGGAACTTTACTATGGAAGAAGCGCGTGATCTGGCCATCGTTCTGCGCGCCGGCGCTCTCCCTGCACCAGTAAACATTCTGGAAGAAAGAACCGTCGGGCCGTCACTGGGCAGAGATTCAATACGACAAGGCATTCTGGCAACAATAATTGGTTCACTTTTCGTTATTTTATTCATGATTATTTATTACCGACTTTCCGGCGCGGTCGCGGATATTGCGCTTGTCATCAATATAATTTTAATTTTGGCAGTTCTGGCGGCCTTCAAGGCAACCCTGACTCTACCGGGCATTGCCGGCATGCTCCTCACTGTCGGCGTTGCTGTGGACGCGAACATTCTGATCTTTGAACGAATCCGTGAAGAATTGCGGACTGGAAAAACCGTCCGCCTGGCTCTGGATACAGGTTACGACAGGGCATTCATTACGATCATTGACACACACATCACGGGCATTGTCGCTTCCATTGTTCTGATTTTTTTCGGCACTGGCCCAATCAAGGGATTTGCAGTAACAACTATCATTGGCCTTCTGGCCAGTCTTTTTACCGCCATTTTTATAACCCGGGTAATCTTCGATTACTTTATGTGGAATTATAATATTAAAAAATTGAGCATTTAAAATTCAAGCGCAAGCAGGAGATATAGTATGAGCATGGAGTTGATAAAACCAGGAGTTAACATAGATTTTGTCGGTAAAATGAAATACGCGATTGTTTTTTCAGCCATCCTGATTCTCATCGGCATTGGATCGATTATCTATCATGGCGGTTTTAATCTCGGTATTGATTTCGCCGGCGGATCAATCATTCAGGTTAAGTTTTCAAAAAATGTCTCCGCTGATCAGATCCGATCGGCTTTAAAGTCAACAAAACTGGAAAACAGTACAATTCAACAGTTCGGTGTTAATGAATTTTTAATTCGTACTCATGAATCGTTCTCCGATCAGAAGATGTTAGCCGCCAATGTGGAACAACCGCTGAGTACCGCTTTCAGCAATGATTTTGAAATACGTCGTGTGGAAGTAGTCGGCTCCAAAGTCAGTGCAGATTTCTCAAGAAAAGCAATCATTGCTGTTATTTTTTCATGGCTGGCCATATTGATTTATGTTACCTGGCGCTTTGAGTTCCGTTATGCAGCGGGAGGCATTCTTGCTCTGGTTCACGATACATTGATTGTAACCGGGGCTGTTTCTGTCATGAACATTGAATTCACCATAAACATTCTTGCGGTACTCGTCTTTGTTATAGGTTTTTCCATTAATGATACCATTGTTACGCTGGATAGAATCCGGGAAATCGTAAAACGGAATACAAAACAGAAGTTAGGCGATATCATCAATTTGGCAATCAATGAAACCCTCAGCAGAACCATCTTGACGTCTCTGACTGTTTTCTTTACGGTTTTAGCCCTGTATATTTTCGGCGGAGCGGTTATCCGCGATTTTGCTTTTGCTCTGTTAATCGGTACTGTTGTTGGAACCTATTCCACTATTTATATTGCTTGCACCAGCGTGCTGCTTTTTGAAAATCTGCAGTTTTCAAAAATGAAGAGGAAAAATTAAGTTGTCTTTTTTCGTCCTGGCAGGATTTTCAATTTTTATATTGATATTATTCGCGGGTATTTTTTTAAATTTGTTTGGCTTACCCGGAACTGTTATTATTTTTTTTGATGTTTTGTTTTATGCAATTTTTACAGGTTTTGACCACGTCGGATTAAAAATTATCCTGTTTCTGCTTATCTTCACGATAATAGCCGAAACAATCGATGTATTTTTTGTCATGGGTGGAGCATCCCGACCAATCGCTTCCAAAAAATCTCTGGGAGCGGCGGTATTTGGAGCTTTGTTGGGAATTCTTATGCTTACGCCAATTTGGGGAGGACCGGGAATATGGATAGGATTTTTCACGGGAGGTCTCGCCGGAACATTGATAATAGAATTTATTAACCAGTCGAAATTAAAAGCTCCTTTTAGAATGTCTGGTCGCGCTGTTCTTGCTATGATCGGAGGAAAGATGTTTAAAGGATTAATTACCCTTTCTATGATTGCCTTTTCTCTATCTAATATTTATTCTTAGGAGTCTAATTTAATATGACAGAAGATGAAAAACCAAAACAAAAAGCAAATGAATCACCGGAATCAAAAACAGATAAAAAACCGAAATCAAAAGTAAAAGAGATAATTGAATCAATCATTATTGCGATTTTAATCGCTCTTTTTATCCGAACTTTTATCATCTGTGCATACAAGATACCTTCCCGTTCCATGGTACCGACGCTCCTCGTTGGAGATCATCTTTTGGTCAATAAATTTATGTATGGCATTAAAATCCCTCTTTTAAGAAAAACCATTATTCCTGTCAGTAACCCGCAAAGAGGTGATATTGTGGTTTTCATTTTTCCCGATGACCGGTCAAAAGATTTCATCAAGAGGGTAATCGGCGTTAGTGGTGATAAAATCGAAATAAAAAACAAAAAAATATTCATTAATGACAAAGAATATAAAGATTCGTACGGTGTTTACAGCGATAACATAATTTATCCGTCTTCCATCCAGACTCGCGATAACTTCGGCCCGGTTACAGTTCCCGAAAAATCCATTTTCGTCATGGGAGACAACCGTGATGAAAGCCTGGACAGCAGGTTCTGGGGATTTGTACCCTTAAAAGATGTGGAAGGAAAAGCTTTTATAATTTACTGGTCATGGAACCGTGAAGATCATAATCTGCGCTGGCAAAGGCTGGGCAATTTGTTACACTAAAGCTAATCTGAATATTTTTACACTGCCGGTATAATCACTCAATTTATTCTTTTTTATACCATTTTGCTTTCAAAGGATAACGACGCGGCAAGGAGGAGGCTACAAGGCGTATTATACATACGTTGAGG
>AWGX01000040.1 GCA_000495415.1 Smithella sp. ME-1
GTGGAACGGAAGCGCAGGACTGGGCGGAAATGCTGTTGCGGATGTATCTGAGATGGGCGGAGAGGAAAAACTTCACCACCACGATTATTGATTTTCAGCCGGGAGATGAAGCGGGCATCAAAAGTGTGTCCATGATTATAGACGGGGAGTACGCATATGGGTATGCAAAGGCTGAAATAGGCATTCACAGACTTGTGCGCATATCCCCTTTTGACGCCGGTGCGAGAAGACACACCTCCTTTGCGTCGGTCTTTGTGTACCCTGAAGTCGATGAGAAAATCGTCATAGAAGTTGATGAAAATGATCTGCGCATCGACACGTATCGATCTACCGGCGCTGGCGGGCAACATGTCAATAAAACTGATTCGGCAGTGCGCATCACCCATTTGCCTACGAATATTGTTGTACAATGTCAGAATGAAAGATCACAGCACAAAAATAAAGCAACGGCGATGAAGTTTCTAAAATCAAGACTTTATGAGCTCAAACTTCAGGAACAAAATGAAAAAATGGATGAAATGCACAAGACTAAGAAGGACATTGCGTGGGGAAGTCAAATACGTTCGTACATTCTTCATCCTTACAAACTGGTCAAGGATCACCGGACAAACCTC
>AWGX01000041.1 GCA_000495415.1 Smithella sp. ME-1
GCCGGCCGGCGAATAACGTATATGCATGGGATTTAGATATTTCATAACAGTATACATCTGTGTTCCGACTGCCCAGATGCTTGGGCTGATGAAGGCATCACATACTCCTGTGCGGATGGACGCGGCCACTTCGGGAACGCGAATAGGCAAAGGACTTGCGCCTACAGACTTCAAAACCCTCTCTTCCAACAATCCATACCATGTTAAAAAACGGCT
>AWGX01000042.1 GCA_000495415.1 Smithella sp. ME-1
TTTCTCCGTATAATCGCTTAGATTTCCCATGACTGGAGATTTATCCGAATTTTCCACTTCTTCATGGAAGTCGTGGTCAGTTTTTATATAGTTGAAAGATGCCTGCTCATCACTGCTATTTTCTGACGGCGTTTGTCTTAACGGTGTAAGAATTTCAATTTTATTCACCATAAGATAACGCTGAATAACATTATGCAACTCACGGACGTTCCCGGGCCAATCATATTTCTGAAGCGTCTCTAACACTTTACCCGGAACCGATACAACCTTTTTGCCGGGCGAATTCAGTCTGATAAAATGTTCAACGAGCAGCGGTATATCTTCTTTACGTTGCCTCAATGGCGGAAGCTGTATAGGAATAATGTGAATTCTGTAAAAGAAGTCCTCGCGCATGAGGCCTTTTTTAGTATATTCCATCAGATTTTTGTTCGTTGCTGCAATAATCCTGAAATCGGAGTGCTTCACAATGTTGCTGCCCACGGGCGAATATCCTCCCCCCTCTATGGCACGCAAAAGTTTTGCCTGTATATTCAGCCCAAGCTCCCCGACCTCGTCCAGGAACAAAGTCCCTCCATTCGCTTTGTCGAGATATCCCTGTTTATCAGTGTTGGCGCCGGTGAATGCGCCTTTTTTATATCCAAAGAACTCACTTTCAATAAGATTTTCAGGTATGGCAGCACAGTTAACCGGGACAAAATTATTTTGTGAGCGATTCGAAAGCCGATGTATAGCTTTGGCCACAAGTTCCTTGCCGGTACCTGATTCTCCATAAATTATGACGTTGGCATTTGTCGCTGCCGCATTGAGACTGCGTTCGTATATTTCCTGTATAGCCACACTCTTGCCAATAATATCACCGAAACGGTAGCGATCTTTGATTGAGGAACGCAGTGTGACATTTTCCCTGCGCAGATAGGCAGTCTCTTCCTGCATTGATATTTCTTTGAGTTTGACCTCAGTAATATCACGCGCCGCGAGGAGTACTGTGGGGTTTCCTTTCCATTGAAAAAGATTTCCTTTACCCTCCACCCAAATCTGCTGGTTTTTGTTTTTCAGCCAGCGGGCATGGAAAAAACGCTCTTTAGACATGCCCTTTTCAATGAAATCGAAAAATTCCTTAAAATACATTTCGAAGTCTTTGCTCACGAAATTCATTATAGTCTGGCCAATGATTTCCGTGGTATCGGAAAAGCCAATTATGGAAGCAAAATTATTATTGGCAAATACAATTTTACCATTAGAAACCAGAGCAACTCCTTCGGTCATGCGTTCGGCAAAAGTCCGATAAAGAGCCTCGCTTTCTATAAGAGACTCCTGAGCTTCCTTGAAGCGACTAATATCAATGCCTATACCTAACAGGTAAGATTTTCCTTCTATTACGGCACTGGCACCGGTGAAATAACAAGGTATACGCTTACCTTTTTTGGTAATTAATGTAGCTTCAGTAGAACCCTCCCCGCTGAGGAATGCTTCGTTGATAGCATTTTCAACGACTATGCGATCATTCTCACTAAATAAATCTATGAGCTTTATTGCTCCTGCTTCCTCCGGGGTATATCCGCTGATTTTTTCCGCATTCTCATTCCAAATAAAGAGTTGGAAATTGTCATCGAGAGCATAAAATATTCCCGGCAAACTTCGGATGAGCAATTCTAAGAATTTGCTTACATATACATAATTCTGCTCGGTCTCATATTCTTGTGAAATCTTTAAGATTTGACCTATAGTCTTTACTTTCTTGCGGCTATCAAGAAGCTTTTTCTTCATTTTTGAAACCATAAACAACCATGAATTTTTCCGAGCAATAATATTTATATTGCCGATATTTATGCCATATAACAAATGTCACTTGTTCATGAAACCAGAAATGAATACTCAGATCAGCCAAAAAGGTGAATTTGACACACAATTCAGGCAATTAAAGAATAAGGGTTCCCCCAAATACTCATATCTTTACTTCCAGTTTCATGGCGCTTTTCCCTTGAGCTTAAATTTGCCGGGACAAACTTATAAAAGGGAAATTTCTTTTTCACACTTTTTATTATAAGCTATGCTTTGCCAAAAATCACGTAGTCTGAAAATGATTTAAAATGATCTTTCCATTTTTCCAATTCTTCATCAGTGAAATCTCTTATCTTCGCATAAGCACTGCCATCATAGCCGAGACTACAATACTTATGCTCACCCCACCTGTGTAAAGGCAGGAAGTAAACTTTTTTAGCCTGAACTTGTTTGCCTATCTCAACTATTTTATCAGCCATATCAAGATCATCATTAAATCCGGGAACCAGCGGAACTCTAAGCCAAATATTAGTTTTACCGGCCAATTTATTTAGATTCTCTAAAATTACTTCATTCTTAACACCCAAAACCTCTTGATGCCTTTTCGAATCCAGATGCTTAATGTCATAGAGAAGCAAATCAACGTCTTTCGTCACCTTTTTTACTATATTCCACTTGGCATAACCTGTAGTATCAAGCGCTGTATGAACTCCGTTTTTTTTCAACTCTCCAAAAACCTCGGCAACGAATTCGGGCTGCATTAACGGTTCTCCTCCGGAAATCGTTACTCCGCCACCGGTATTATCATAAAAAGGCTTATCCTTCATTAATTCGCCGACAGCTTCCTTTACGGTTACTCTTATGCCCATTCCGGTTATCGCTTTATAATTGCAGGCATCTACACAATCCAAACAATGATTGCATTTGGAATAATCAAGAACGATCTGATGATTCTCGTCATGCGACAGGGCTCCGGTTTTGCAGACCTTAAGACACTCTCCGCAACCGCGACACTTATCCTGAACCGCCTTAATCTGGTAAGACGGATATATTGATTCAGGATTTGAGCACCACGGACAGTGAAGAGGACATCCTTTTACAAACATAGTTGTTCGTAGTCCCGGTCCGTCCTGAATACTGAATTGCTGGAAATTAAAAACTATGCCTGTAGTTTCGCCGCTTTCTTTAAGCGTTTTATCTTTTAATTTGATATCAACTTTCATAAAAGTTTAACCATCCATTTTTTTATTAATTCATTTATTCTACACAATATTTAGATTTGGTTATTTTCTAATTTGAATTAATTTTAATTTCTTTACAAGTATGTTCATAATTTTACAAGCATAAAAAAAGGGGATATATAAATATCCCCTCTTTTTCTGGTTCAACTCATTTTTCTAGCAACTAAAAGACTGTTCTGTTCTCTTGATAATTTCATCCTGAATCTTGTTGTCCAGATCAATAAAGTACGCGGAATATCCGGCAACTCTGACGATCAAGCTTTCATATTTTTCAGGTTTCTTCTTGGCATCCAATAGAGTCGCCTTGCTTACGCAATTAAACTGAACATGATGCAATCCAAGATCACGTACGGTCTTCAGGTATCCTCTCATAAGTTCATAGTTTTCCGGATCAAAGAATACCGGCATAAATTTCTGATTCAGAAGCATGTTACCGGTCTTAAGAGGATCAACCTTGGCAACTGATCTTATTGTAGCGGTCGGTCCGCTGATGTCTCTACCCTGAACAGGTGATATTGTTCCATCATGGAAAGGTTCATTTGACCTTCTTCCATCAAATGTTGCCGGACACAGCATACCTGCGTTGATAGGTCCGGAAGCTGTTGTACCATCGATAAGATATGGTTTGCCGTAAATATCAAGAGACTTATCGCACTGCCCTTTAACATATACCATTATATCTCTGGCAAACTTATCGACATAGTCTTTATCATTACCGAACTTCGGAACTTCCTGTTCAATCATCTGATAGACTTTCTCGTATTCACCCGCATAATCATTATTTGCCGCATTGAGGAAAGTCTCCAATGTTACTTTCTTCTTCTCAAATACCAGCATCTTGATTGCGGCAAGAGCATCGGCGGTATTATTGCATCCAAAGACCAGGTGGTGACGCAGTCCCAGATACTCCCAATCCCTCATATCGCAACCTTTTTCAATGTTGCCGTCCAGAATTGCCGACAAGAATGGGCGGGGAACATATTTCTTCTGAAGAGCATCCGCCAGGCTTGATAATTGAGTTAATACCATTACAGCGTAATCCACCTGTTTACAGAAAGCATCCCATATATCATCGATTGATTTCATTGAAGATAACGGAGGTGTTTCAATACCCATTTGCATACCCATTATCTTGCCTCCATCCATGGCCATGTTCAGACACATAGGAAGAATCAAAGCTCCGGAATGCCCGGCACGATAGTGGATATTTTTGCCTGGAATAATCGGCTGCATGCAATTGTTTATACCATATGCTCTGGCATCCTCTACGGAAGCGCCGATTCCCATAAGTCTCGGTATATTAACCTTGTCATTGAACATAGCCGGCTGAGAACAACCGGTGCGGACACACTTGAAGACAGCGTTAAAAAGTTCATCAGGTGTTTTGTCGTGCATGCGCACTGCTATTTGCGGAGCAACTGTCTGCAATTCGCCGGTAACTTCCAAAGCTATATACGTAATTTCATTTGTAATATCATCACCAAATTCATCAACGCCACTCAATGTCATCGTTTGCCAGCCCAATCCGCCGCCGCCGTTGTTTACCCACGCTGGAGGCTGAACATATCCGCCTTCCTGCATCTTGACCCATACAGACTCGACTAATTCCTTAGCAGCTTCTCTTGTAATAGTACCGTTCTTTATGTCATTCTCATAAAACGGATACAATACCTTATCAAAGCGAATGCCGTTTCCTACCTGAGGAACGTCAATGTAGTTCACCATATAGTTTATAAAAATAAAGCACTGGATAGCCTCGTACAGATTTCTTGCAGGTTCTGCCGGTACGCGATTACATACTTCAATCATCCTATCGAGTTCTTTTAATCTCTTGGGATCTTTAATCTTCTTCTTTTCGCCTTCGAGAAGCTGAGCATATCTCTTGCCCCATCTGGCCATTGCCTCGCAGGATATTTTCATTGCGCGCAGTTCATCGAGCATATCCATGCGTTTCTCGACCTGAATGGAGATATCATTTATAACTTCACTCATTCTCTTGTCGATTTCCGCGATTATTCCGTTCATGCCTACTTTCATGACCTTCTCGAAATCAGGCGTGCACATTTCCCACTGCCATGTAAACCCTGCTGATGGTAACTCTCCAACCTTCCATGGAATCCAGCTGGGAACATAATCTCTTTCACGGCCCTGAATACTGCAATTTTCCCAATACTTGAACTGCTCAGCGATTTCCTTCATCCCCGCTTCATCAAGCATTGAGGAATAGTCGGGAAGTTTGCCGAAAGTCTTGGACAACCATCTCCAATAAAGCTCCAGATAAACCGGTACGCTTGCTTCATCACTGGCGAAGCATCCCACCAGAAGTTCGTTCGGTCTCGTGAAAAGTGTCATGGTATCCAGATATTCCGCCAAACCTTTAGCTCTTCTTAATGCAATAAATTCACCTTCTGTTTCCTTGTAGACTTTGGTCATAACCCTGGAACGCTCCAGGCAAATCTTCATTCCAGACTTAACGGCTCTCATGTCCGATACACGGCCAAGGGCCTTGATATGTGTTTCGTCTCTTAATACTTTATTTCTTGTCGTAGGTGCCATACTGATAAAACCTCCTTTATTGCTAAAAATTTTTTATTTTAATTTAAATATTTACCATTTATACACTTGTTAAAAGTCAGAATTCATCAATTTACTTTTTATATTTTCCTTTTATTCGATGATTTCAAAAACTTTATCCAACATTAGCTTAGTAATTTGTGACTGTCGTTCTAACTATAAATAGTTCTGCAAGAAAAATGCCAAAGGCATATCCTCCCAATTAGCTGATGTTTAACATTTTTTAAGATCATTTAAATAAAATCCAAAAACAGCGTCCTTTTTATGGGACATATTTGA
>AWGX01000043.1 GCA_000495415.1 Smithella sp. ME-1
AATCTTGCACAGGAACGTCTTAGATTAATGCCTGCCGATGCCGATGCTTATGTAATTGCCGCAAGCGCTCTAATTGGCATGGGAAGAAGTAATGAGGCGCGTGATATTTTGAAAGACGTTGGTATGATTATTTCTGACTTTTCTTTTGTTTATGACCGGGTAGGTGATGCTTATCGGAAGAGTGGTTTCCATCAGGACGCAGCATTTTGTTACGAGCAATTTCTTTCTTTACATCCGGGGGCCGACGACGCGAGAATGGTTATTGAAAAAATGACCCTTCTCGATCAGGAGGATCACC
>AWGX01000044.1 GCA_000495415.1 Smithella sp. ME-1
TCAATATAACAACGTAGGATTGACCCGTCTAAAAGCAATGAAAGAACTCTCAAAGTGTCTGGTTGTTTTAATCACAGAGCAACCATTTTCCAACGGCTATCTGCCTTTTGCCAAAAAAAATCCGGATGGCACACTGGCAACTTCTTTTGAGCAATACCTTGCCGAAAACCGCACCCGTCTGGAAAATCTTTATGAAGCAAACGCATTTGACATAAAAGAATTTTCGGAAAGAGCAACTTTGGGGAAAATAGGCTGTTCCCGTTACGAATATGTGGAAGGATCATTAAACCACCGCGTAAGA
>AWGX01000045.1 GCA_000495415.1 Smithella sp. ME-1
TCCCAGGAGCGAAGCGACGCGGGAGTAGACATGATTGAAAAAGTAAAGAAAACCATAAAAAAATATAATCTGCTGAAAAAAGGCGATCGTGTTGTTGTAGCTCTTTCCGGAGGGCCGGATTCGACGGCTCTTTTTGCTGTCCTTGTCCTGATAGCACAGGAGCTGAATCTTGACTTAATAATTGCTCATTTTAATCATGGATTGCGAGGCGAAGAGTCAGACAAAGATGAAAAAAAATCCCGTGATTTAGCGGAGAAAAGAGGATTTGTTTTTGTTTCCGAAAAAATGAATCACGGAGATAAAGAGAAAGGCATTTCCCCCGAAGATTTTTATCGAAGGGAACGATATAACTTTTTAAATAAAGTTGCCGAAGATTATCAGGCGCAAAAAATTGCCCTGGGGCATAATATGCAGGACCAGGCAGAGACTGTTTTATTGAATCTGTTGCGTGGGAGCGGTTTAGAGGGACTCAAAGGTTTTTTACCAATACGCGACGGTAAATTTATCCGTCCGCTGATTGAAACATCCCGGGAGGAAATCATTACCTTTTTGAATAAAGAAGGGATTCGATATTGTGAGGATAGTTCCAACAAAAACAGTAAATATTTGCGCAATCAAATCAGATATGAATTGATTCCTTTTCTGAAAGAGAAGTTTAATCCGAAAATTGAAGAGAATCTGGCGCAAATGGCGGAAATATTACGCTCGGAAGATGAATATGTTAAGCAATGTATTGCTAATACTTTGAAATCATTGTTTATTCAAAAAAGGGAAAATCAGATTTTGTTTAAAATAGATGACACCAACAAACTACATCCAGCTCTTCGTTTCAGGTTATATAAAATCCTTTTGGAAAGTTTTAGTCCGGCAAAAAATGGATTTTCTTTTCCCCATATCAAAGCTTTGGATAATTTGGTTCAAAAGTGCGAATCCGGAAAAAGAATTGTTCTTCCTTTAGGAATTGAAGCCAGATGTGAATATGACGATTTAATTCTCGAGAGAAAAAGAAATATCTCAGAACAAAAGGGATATGAATATACCATGAATGTTCCCGGTTCTCTTTATATTAAGGAAAGAAAACTTACTATTCTTTCAGAACTTACAACAAAAGAAAATTTTGTGATGGGTGGGGAAAATAAAGTTTATTTAGATTTTGATAAAATTCAGCAACCTCTGATAATTCGCAATAGAAGAAATGGAGACTGGTTTCAACCTTTGGGTATGCAGGGCAGGCAAAAAATAAAAGTTTTTTTTATTGATCATAAGGTGCCGCGAGGCAGACGTGACGAAATTATGCTGTTTGTGGATGGCATTTCGGTAATATGGATAGAAAACATGCATTTAAATGACCGGGTTAAGATAAACGCAAATACAAAAAACGTTCTTAAGTTAAGTATTGTAGAATCATAAAAATAGCAAAATCGCTCGATCAGGTTTTTTTGTTAGATATTCAGAAATTATTTGAGTTATATTAGATATTATTATAAAGATTATACCAGTATAATTGATTTTAAGGAGAAAAATATTGAATCAGTCTCAAAAAAATATAGCCCTTGTACTAACCATAATGCTGGTGTTTTTACTTGTCTGGCAGCTCTTTAACCAGCCTAAAACGGGCACTAAAGACATAAATTATAGTGAGATGATCGCCTTTTTGGAGAAGAGCGAAATAAGTGAAGTAACTATGCAGGGAGAGAACATTACCGGTAAGCTCACTAATGGCAATGCTTTTAAGACATATGCGCCCAAAGATGAGAAGCTGGTCACACAATTCAGAGAAAAAGGGGTTAAAATAACGGCCAGGCCTACCGAGGATTCCTGGTATATGACCATCCTGGTTTCCTGGTTGCCGATGATCCTTCTTATCGGCGTCTGGATATTTTTCATGCGCCAGATGCAGGCTGGTGGCGGAAAAGCAATGGCTTTTGGTAAAAGCAAAGCACGCTTAATTACTGATAAATCCAAAAGAGTTACTTTTGCCGATGTTGCCGGTATTGATGAAGCCAAGGCCGAATTGGAAGAAGTTATCGATTTCTTAAAGGACCCCAAGAAATATACAAAACTGGGAGGAAGAATTCCTAAAGGGTTATTGCTTGTTGGTCCTCCCGGAACCGGAAAAACACTTTTAGCGCGGGCAATTGCCGGAGAGGCGGAAGTGCCTTTTTTGACAATCAGCGGCTCGGATTTTGTGGAAATGTTTGTCGGTGTAGGAGCTTCACGAGTACGTGATTTATTCAGTCAGGCTAAAAAGAACGCCCCTTGCATAATTTTTATTGATGAAATTGACGCGGTTGGCCGTCATCGTGGCGCAGGTCTTGGAGGAGGGCACGATGAAAGAGAACAAACTCTTAATCAACTGCTGGTAGAGATGGATGGATTTGAATCTAATGAAGGTGTGATTCTTATTTCCGCTACTAACCGTCCTGATGTTCTTGATCCGGCATTATTGCGTCCGGGCCGGTTTGACCGGCAGGTTGTTGTGCCTTTACCGGATGTAAAAGGAAGAGAAAAAATATTTGAAGTTCATGCACGCAAAGCGCCGATTGCCGAAGATGTTGATTTTGCGATTTTGGCCAGGGGAACGCCCGGAACTTCCGGAGCTGATATTGAAAACCTGATTAACGAAGCCGTGCTGAATGCTGCCCGGGCAAACAAAGAAAAAGTCAACATGAGCGATTTTGAGTTTGCTAAAGATAAAATATTAATGGGCACGGAAAGAAAAACCATGGTGATTAGTGATGATGAGAAACGCAATACATCTTATCATGAAACAGGCCATGTTTTGGTGGCGCGGATGTTACCGGGAACTGATCCGATTCATAAAGTTACGATAATCCCCCGTGGAAGGGCTTTGGGTCTTACCCAGCAGCTGCCGATTGATGAAAAACATACATATCCCCGGGAATATTTAGAAAAAAACATCGCTATTTTATTAGGCGGGAGAGCTGCCGAAGAAATAATATTGCATGATTTTACTACCGGTGCCGGCAACGACATTGAACGGGCGACAAATTTAGCCAGAAAAATGGTTTGCGAATGGGGTATGAGCGACAGGATGGGACCGCTAAGTTACGGAAAAAAAGAAGAGCAAATCTTTCTGGGACGGGAATTTGCCACACATAAGGATTACAGCGAAGATACGGCAAAAAACATTGATGCGGAAGTTGTATCCATTGTTAGCCGAAACTATGAGAGGGCAAAAAAGATCCTCACCGACCATATTGAAATACTGCACAAGATAGCCGGGGAGCTTTTAGAAAAAGAAGTATTAAACGGGGTTGAAGTAGATGCCCTGATTGGCAATGTTTTGCCCGGTGCGCAATCGGTCGATTCAAAAGAAATCTCTTAAATTCACGACTGGATTTGTCCTTGTTTCAATTGCCCGAAAATGTGCTGCAAATCATGGGGAATTTTATATTGAAATGGACTTCGGGTGTCTAACCTTTCTATATAAATATATTAAATTAATTTTAATATCGGTATAGTCTTGTGAATGTAATTAAAATAAATAATTTAGAAGAAGCCGTGGCAATATTCAATAAGATTGGCGTTGATCCTTATGGTATTGGCGCTATGGCTGCAAAAACAATAAATGTTAATATTTTACTTGAAGGTCGGCCTTGTAAAGTAGCGAATATTATAAAACAAGAAATGTTGTCTGTAGGAGGAGATGCGGCTGTTGCCAGAGGAAGTGTTTCCTGCAGTGTTCCTGTCAGCGATATTTTAATAATGGGTACGGTAAAACAAATACTGGCAATGGTAAAAAAAATTGAAAAACAACCGTTTGGATTAAATATATTTGCCGCCAACATACTCGAATTAATTAAAAATATCAGCCAAAAGGAATATACTTTAAAAACAAACAGGCGCGAAATTTATTTAGGTGAAAAAACTTTGATTATGGGAATTCTAAATGTTACGCCCGATTCTTTTTCTGATGGCGGGCTTTTTAATTCTCAGCAAAAAGCTATCGAACATGGATTACAAATGGTGGAAGAGGGGGCTGACATTATAGATGTGGGGGGAGAATCATCCCGTCCAGGGGCTGAATCTGTTTCAACTACAATTGAGTTAAAACGAGTACTTCCGGTAATTGATGGTTTAGTAAAGAAAATAAAAGTTCCTGTTTCTATTGATACAATAAAGGCGCAAGTCGCCAGGCAGGCTATAGAGAGTGGTGCCGAAATAGTCAATGACATAAGTGCATTACATAGCGATAAGAAGATGACGAAAACCATCAAAGATACAGGTGCCGCTGCGATTCTTATGCACATGCGTGGTAAGCCCCGAAATATGCAAAAAGGTAATTTGGTTTATAACAATCTGATGGCTGAAATTGCGGATTATTTGAAAAAGAGCAGCGAAAAGGCTTTGAAAGATGGTATAGAAAAAGATCGTCTGGTTATAGATCCTGGAATAGGTTTTGGAAAAACGCCGGAGGATAATTATAAAATTATTAAAAATCTTTCCCAGTTAAAAGAATTGGGTATGCCGATAATGGTGGGAACATCCCGGAAGTCTTTTATAGGTAAAGTAATTGGTGGCGAACCTAAAGAAAGAATTGAAGGCACTGCAGCAACTGTCGCTGCAGCAATTATAAACGGGTGTCATATTGTTCGGGTGCATGATGTGGCGACAATGAAAAAAGTTGCCGCGGTTACAGATGCTATTGTTCAAGCATGTTAGGTAAAATAATGATTTATGGTATTGGAATAGATCTCGTTGAAAATGGCCGTCTGGAAAAGATAGTTGAAAAATGGGGTGATAAATTTTTAAATAAAATCTTTTCTGAGGGGGAAATATTATACTGCAAAAGGCATGCGCAACCCTCCATACATTACGGGGCCAGATTTGCAGCCAAAGAATCTTTTTTGAAGGCTCTGGGTCTTGGTCTGGGTGGAGGAGTTAAGTTAGGCGATATTGAAGTTGTGAACGATGAAAACGGAAAGCCGGTGCTTCAACTTTATACAACAGCCAAAGCTCAAATTGAAAAAAGAAATATTACAAAGGTTCATTTGAGTTTGACGCATACAAAAAAATACGCTACTGCTGTTGTGTTATTGGAGAAAGAATAATGTATGCCATTTCTAAATCAAAGCGCTATTTTTG
>AWGX01000046.1 GCA_000495415.1 Smithella sp. ME-1
CTTTTCCATAAAATAAAGCCAGATAGAAACCGGTCTAACTCTAATTTATCTAAATCCAAGTTGCAGGGAAATAGAGAAATCTCTATTTATGGCGTTGCTTTTATTGCGATTGTACCGCCATTATCTATTACCGGTCCTGCATACTTTGGATAACCAGCAGTAAAAATCCAGGTGGTTCCGGGCATTAGCTGAGCAAGACTAGATGATTCAGCATTCCATAACCATAAAGTTCCTACCGGTTTATTAAAACCATGCGTTTTATCAACATAATCACCGCCAATAAAGGTTCTTCCACCTCCCTGCATGGCTGCCGCACAGTTTTCTGGAGTAAGTCCTGGATAATTGCTATCCCATTCGGCTTTGGTCATTGAGGTGTAGAGAGAAAAAGTTCCACCTTCTACGATGGTATAGAATTCATATGAATTTTCGGTCTCTCTGATAAGATACAGTCCCATAAATAATGCCAACCATACATCGTCGCTGTACTTTGTAAACGTCGATGTATAACCTTTTCCGGCAACCCATAGTTTACCATTACTATCCAAGGCCAAGGTTGTTTTACCGTCTGTAGAAACCATCTTCCATGAACCCGGCACAGGAATAAATGTTTTACTGTAATAGTTAGGCAATATTTGCGGATCGGAAGTTATTTCTGCTTCACCTGAGCCTTCAATAAACCCTCCGGTGCTCGTATCAATATATTTCCATCCGGTAGCTTCTCCAATTCCTAGCTGACCATATATATTCCCGCCAGCACAATACATATTACCGGATGAATCTATTATAAAACTCGTACCTTCTACAATGGAAGCCCACTTGCCGTTCGGAGGACTGTTTATGCTTTTGTATGCAGATACAGCCGGCCAAGAGATTGAATAATTATTATTATATTTTGTAACCCCATAAGGCCTATTAAAGGTATATTTATAAATATATTCGATAAAGGGGGAGGTCGCTTGAACTCCAGAATAAAGATAATAATGTGACTCTGGCCTGTCGCCTGTTCCCCACTCATTGGGGGCAGGATTTGGACATATACCCACATAAGCAACACCGTTCCAATCTGTCCAGTATTCAAGCTGAATGGTATCAGCTAACTCATATGAAATTTGCCTACAACCCGATGCTATAAGCTCTTGATAGTGCGCAAGATTGTAATTAGCCTTTGCGTTCCAAATCGCCCACCATTCATCACCATTGGCAGCTAGACCAAGCTCAAATTCTTGAGTCCACGTTATTGTTTCATTCTTAACTTCTTGATAAGGTATAGGTTTGTTGATTAACTTATAATCTTCACCTGTGCCCAAGCAACCGAAAATATTTTTCCCCGCTACCCATACAGGTCCTCCTTTATCAATATAAAGCGGAATTACGGCATTAGGTTCATTACCAAGCTGGCCTTGATACACCAGCATAAAGGATTTTACCTCTTGATTCGGCATATTAAAGTTAATTGTCTGTTCATCTCCCGGCGCAAGAGTGTTGGCCTGCGCACTTGTTAAAAGAGTCCTTACATCACTGGTATTATCATAATAAAGCTCAAATCTATTATAGACATTGCCACCAACGATTGTTTCATTCGAAACATTTTTAATCTTTAAAGTCCGCAAAGTTCCGTTTACCTCACCGAGTTCCGCTTCCAGTTTTCCACGGAAAAAATATTGCAGAAGCTGCGAGGAATAGCCGATGGCGCGGGGCATGAGCTTAGATGCATACTCTTCATATACCGTATCATCAAGCTTTAGAGCCCAGCTTTTTAGCGATGCAGGGAGGTATTTATAAAACAATTTCCCCGTGGTGCATGCCAGATGTTCTATTCTTTCACCAGCACCATTCGTTTCACCATGACCTTTCTTTATCAAATATGAACCACTTGAATCCAGTTCGGTTTGGGCCAATGCCGGATAAGGAAAATTCTTAAAGATGGTATCACGACCGAAAAAATTGGCATTTGTGTATTCGGAAAGGCCGACATTGTTATTATAAGTAATATCGGGGTTAGTTCCATCATACTGTTGTGTATCGAAAAGATTCTCAACGTTCAATGGATATGCAGAATCAAAAGTAAAATATTTAATATTAATAGAATATTGGGTAGTAATGCGGTTTCTATTTGCCGCTCTATTTACCCATTTTTCATAATTGAAGAAAATGTGACCATCGTTGCGGGTATGTTCCGGCACAGACATATCCTGTACCAGATGCATTAATTGTCCCAGACCCCTGAATGTTTCAGCAAAATAATAATCTCTCGTTGCCTTGTCTTGACCTTTTAAGGCATAATAAAAGTATGACCGTACATCATTCCATGAATACCAACCGCAATCCTGTATATGAGTTGGCTGATTAATCCAGTCAACTGCAGATAGGCCGGATAGTAATAGACTATTGTAACCGCTGTTATCTATCGGATTATGAAAATGATTGCGCGGACGCTGCAAAAGATTAATACACTCGGGTGGGTTGTCTTCAAACTCACCGCCGTCTCCAATTATCTCGAATATCTTTTTATTATTAATTTTAGTATCTTTTCCTTCTCGCATATCTAATTGATTTTTTAAATAATCATCGAGAGAAAAGCTAAAAAGATTGCCATTAGCAGCATAGCTAAATGAATTCTTAGCAATAGATTTATTTATTTCCTTATGTGTTTCTATTTCTAAAGCCATGATATTGGTAGAAGTAAAAACCGATATTAAAATCATCAGTACAAAGAATCTTTTGAGAATATTATTTGCGCGAACAGTCATTTATATTCCCCCTTCAATCCAAGATTTTTATCTTCTTCATTTAGTATTTTTATTAACATTGGTAATTCTTTTGAAGTGTAATTAGTTGGTGGAGATGGCATTGTGTCTAGTCTTTCTTTCCTAGTTAGCGCCCGCTCTAACTTCACAATCCCAAGCGGGCCTTTGTATGAATACACAGTATCTCTTTCAACATATTTAATTTCGCCTTCCTTTCCGATCATGTCCTGCTTTATCGCAAAGTATTTTTCACAGGCTATGTTTATTGGTAATCCATTAAGATTATCAATAGCCTTATATCCTGGTTTAAAAATAATGAAGTCGGCGTAGCTTCCTCCTGATAAAGGACTGATCATGGTTTTATAGGAGGGAAAATAAAACTCGCCTTTATTATCCGTTAACGTTTCTTTCGCATTCATGGGCACAGAACTGCCACCGCCCGGCCAGCCGAATTCGTATTTATAATATAGAACCACAACAACTGCGTCTTTTATCGGTTGCCTCGTCTGCGCATCAATTACCCTGCCGCGGAAGTCCGGTTTACTGTAATATAGCCAGGCATAAGCAGAAGATGAAAAGCACAAACAAACAGTTAATACTATCAACGAAAGCAGGATAATTTTGTTCATCTTTGTCATAGGTTTTCTCCTTAAAATTCCTGAATGAGCCATAAACCTGTGGATGGGTCTCTGGCAAATATTACCTGATAACTGAAATTGGATCCGTCCTCCAAGGTCTTTAGTTCATAAAAGGCAAATTCTTCCTCAACGGATTTAAAAACAAGTTCCGTCTGAGAACCGATTATAACCGGTAGTTGATCGGCTAAAGCGCTAAACATCGTCTGGTAGCTGTCCCTGCTGGCAGGTAATAGCAGCGTTAAAGCGGTAGAAACATCCTTATTGGTAAGTGCAGTACTTAATAATGCCCATTTTGTCCTGACCAGTGTATCAACTTGGGGTAAAGATGAAACGGTAATGGCAATAGTGTCTTGATAAGTATTGCCATCAGGACCTGTAGTCTGCGCAGTAAAATAATAAATACCTTCTGTATTCATTTTATATTTGAACTCATCAGAATTGTCACTGGCCAATTGCTCCACGGTTCCCGGACCGGTTGATGTAATTATCGGATTTGTTACACTGAAAGAACCATTAACGGTTAAAGTAACTTCCAGAGGCGTTACGCCGGAAACCGGACTTGCGCTGATTTTGATATAATTATCCGGTATTGTTGCATCAACAGTGATTGGTTTCGTTGCAGTTCTCCCATTTGCATCTGTCGCCGTGGCCGTAATTGTATTTTGTCCGGCAATTAACGGCACATGATTAACAGCAAACGTATTATTTACCACTGCCGTAGCAATTCCGTTTACTGTAATGCCTGTTTCAACATTGGAATTATTAGCTATTGCGCCTGTGACCAATTTGCTTTTGGCATTTATACTGGCTCCATCTGTAGGTGAAATAATATCAATGGTCATGCTCCACGGAACAAACACTGCACTAATTGTGTGGTTCGCTGTTACGTTACTGAAGGTATAACTTGTCACAGCACCCACAGAAGCTCCGTCTACCAAAACATCGGCTACCGCATATCCGCTGTTCGGTGTGATCGTAAATGTCTGACTCCCACCGGAATTAACTGTAACCGTACCTGGTGGACTAATGCTGCCGTTGCTACCGGCAGATGCCGTTATTGTATAATTTG
The DNA here is from genome assembly GCA_000495415.1 of Smithella sp. ME-1. The sequence goes on from AWGX01000046.1 coordinate 4,455, forward strand.
TGCCACTATAACCATCTTCTGTTTGTAATTCTATACGGCGAACCGCCATGCCTTCTGTCGCACCCCAAGTATCCGCAAATTTGAAAGCATAATAACGGTAAGCAGCTGTATTCGTAACCGTTATATATTTGGGATCAGTCTGGTCTGCGGAAACATGTATATCAAAAGAATTAGCTGATGTAGTTAATTGTGTCCAATTGGTGTCATTTCCGTAAGTCAAATCGGCAAACGCATTCGCGTCATTCGATCCCCAAAGTGTAAAGTTTTTAACGCCATAATTCGTATAACTTCCATAGTAATGTTCATTCTCGTAATATATTCTTCTGATAATTTTTGCCGAACCTAAATCAATATGAAAACGCTGATTGGCACTTGCGTATACTGCGCTCTGCCAAATGTTTCCAGTGTCCGTACCGGTTAAAGGTTTTGTCGGATCCGTCGCTAAATACGGCGCATAATTAGAATTGTAAAAACTGGTTGCTTTTATGTAAGTATCCGACTGCGCAGGTGGGTATTGTGATGTATATTGAACACTGCCACCACCTGCCTGAACAAAACTTGCACTTATTGTATGATTGGCTGTTACATTACTAAATGTATAACTTGTAACCGCGCCTACAGAAGTTCCATCGACCAGAACATTTGATACAACATAGCCACTGTTTGGCGTTATGGTAAATGTCTGATTAGAGCCGGAGTTTATCGTAGTTGTGCCTGATGGACTAATACTGCCGTTGCTACCGGCTGTTGCCGTTATTGTGTATGTGACAGGCACGCCTGACGTCAAATATCTAAATATAACAACGCCAGATCCTCCGGCAGCACCAGAATTATACGCAGCAGTGCCACCGTCGCCACCGCCGCCACCACCACCGCCAGTGCCATTTACGCCGGCAGTAGCAGGTACTACCGAAATGTACCCTGCACCGTTTCCGCCGCCACCTTGACCGCCGCTATTACTCTGGCTTATAGAAAGCTGACCGCCACCGCCGCCACCGCCATAATATTTAGCGGTGCCTGTTATGCTGTTTGATAGGCCATCGCCGCCTTTACCGCCGCCGGTGGAAGTACCATCACTTGCTACAGCACCGGCGGCGCCGCCGCCGCCGGCACCATAACCGGGGCTGGAATTGCTAGAGCCTCCACCTGCATGCCCTTGGCTGCCTGTAGACCCTTGTTGACCGCCTGTAAAACTACCTGAAGGTCCTCCATAACATCCACCGCCGGCAGATACTCCAGCGCCGCCCGTTAAAGCAGAATATGCACCACCAACAGTCCCTCCACGGCCTCTGCCGCCTCCATATACAATAAAAGCCGTGGCGCCACCAACACCTATACTTGTATTGCCACCTGCAGTCGCATTATCATTCTGATCTGTGCCACCGGAACCACCCGCACCAATAACCACATTATACGTATTGGCAGGTATCGAACCTGAAGTTACAACGATGCCACCGGCGCCGCCACCAGAGCCACGATTTGAACCTCCGCCACCGCCGCCGCCAACCATAATAACATCAACAAAAACATCGGCAGTACACACAATCGCACAGTTTGATGTGCATGTGCGTACTGTATAATTGCCGTCAGTTGTTGCGGTGCCGCCTGTACAGGGATCGGAGGCGAAAGAAGGAATGACATTAATAAAA
>AWGX01000047.1 GCA_000495415.1 Smithella sp. ME-1
GGCGCGTATATGATTAGTGGCGGGTTGAGCGGTGCCCAGCTTCTCTTATTGCTTGTAGGTGCACTTTTAATTGCTATTGGCATATTTGCTGAACTTCCAGCTGCCGTTGTTTTGGCTGTTGTAACAATATTTATTACTTTAATTCAAAACATTTCTGTTCTATTGTTTACTTCTAACGATGATCCTTGGAGAATAGTTAATGTAATGATTGTCACTGTTACTATTGGTCTAGCTGTTGCTGGAATCTGGTTAGGTGCTACCCCAGCGCTTGTAGCATTTGCAGTGTTCTGGCTTTTTTTTAGTTTTGCGGTGGAATGGATGCTTGATGCGCTAAGAAAGATATATCCAACTCAAACGGGATTGTATTGGAGGAAAGAACAATGGATGGTATAGTCAAACGTAAGTATTCTAAAGAAGAGAAAAAAATATTTTTGTTTCTTACATATTTCTTTTCTTCAATAGCATTTTTCCCATTAAGCTTCACCTTATGGTATCTTTTGAACAAAAAAAGATTCAGTTTTTATTACCCTGCAATTGCTTGTTTGATAATATTAGGCTTTAGTTTTTTAAGTTATTTATATGTATTATCACCTCTTACTAAATATCATTTGAATGTTGGCGTTTGGTGTTCAATAGTGTATGGGGGTGCATTGGCCGGATCATTTTATTTAAATCGGTTTACGTATCCTGTCCATACGAGCAGAATATTTTTCATATTATATTACTTAAGTTACAGCTTAATAATAATTAATCTAACTTTATTGATGGTTATACCGCGATACTTTCTTGTGAACGGGATAGATGGTATTTCAATTATGCTAATTATATTGGGATTAGCATGGATTGGATTTGCAGTATTCATAAATACTGTTTTCACTCCACAAGAAGAAGGCGTTGCAGACGAAACTATTAAAAATGAAGGCTTAAAATTTCTTCCGGCTTTGATTGTGACATTAGGTACTTTTATATTGCCGTGGGTTGCTTACGTTGGATGTAAATTGATAATACTGCCAAAGTAACATGGCAGTAAAATTACAGCGGTAATAATTTTAAATAAATTAATATTTTACGAAAAATATTTCAATATGAAGTTCTTTGACAACTGAATAATGCATAAGCCAAATCATGGTCGGCTTTTGGGCTGGGAGTCGGCCATGATTCAAAATCTACAACTGGGTCAGAA
>AWGX01000048.1 GCA_000495415.1 Smithella sp. ME-1
CTTTCACACTGCCCCATTTACTGGAAAATGTCATTTTGGCCATTATGATTCCTTTCGTATTAAGCCTTCTGCTTTTTTAAAAGAACGTCCATAAAAACGCTTATTCCTTTTAGAACTGCAAAAATATTTTTAAAGGAACTAAAAACGGGCAACTTCATGGCCAGAGGCGCAAAGTGTTGTATATTCTCAATAACATCATTAATGACTAATCCTGAACGGTTTGTTGTATCAGAAAGATTTTGAATTTTCTTATTAATTGCTAATGTCGAATCATTCACATTTGCAGTAATTTCTTCCATGTTTTTCATTATAACCGGCAAACTTTGATTCATGGTTTGTAACGTAATTGTCAAATCTTTGGATACGCGCCATATCTGCAAAAGAATGGGAATACAAAAAATTATCAACAGAATAAGAACAATGACTAAAATTAATAAGCCAATTTCTAACATTGATTTTCTCCTTAAATTATTTATGCCATTTTATATTTTTTTAAATCACTGCATCAATAATCAACTTATTTTTTGATGTTTTCTTCCTGGTATGCTTCTAATCCAGCATCAATTGCCTTTTTCAACCTGGTTTTATTGTCTTCAACAATTTCGGCACCTTGCTGCGCAAATTCGTTTATCCGACCTTCCACCTCTTCCATCTTTTCTTTTGCCGATATTTCCAAATCTTTTAAACGCTGAACAGCTGTTTCACAAACTGCTTTACCTTTTTCCATGGCATTTTCATACCCTTCCTTGGCGTGCTCTAAAAATTCATCTGTTTTGCGAATAATATCCTCGCGCGTTTCCTTGCCGCTCTTCGGAGCGAATAAAATTCCCAAAACGACTCCAACTAATCCGCCAATAAACAAACCTTTTAACAAATCACCGCGATTTTCGGACATAAAACACCCCCAAAAAATTATTCATATTTGATTTTTTTGTATACAGCACTTTATAAGATAGGCAAAAAACCCCAGCAAGGTACTCAATATATTCACTCTCCAGAAGTAAAGATTATTTGAATCATTATTATAATTATAACATATTTATAAAAATTAAGCCTTACATAGAATAAAAAAATCGGACATTCACATTTTTGTGAGTGTCCGATTAATTTGTTCTGCGAGTTTATTTTAAAGCAATTATTTTGCAGGTGCCGGTACGGCTTCGGGAGCAGGTACTGCAGTATCTGCAGGTGCAGGAGCAACAGGTACTTCAACTGCAGGAGCTTCTGCTGGTGCCGGCTCTTCAGCTTTTTTGCAGCCTACAACTGCAAAAGATAAAGAAGCAACAAAAAGCATAGCGACAAAAATAGCAAATATTTTTTTC
>AWGX01000049.1 GCA_000495415.1 Smithella sp. ME-1
CTGAAATTTGCAGGACGAACTATCCCTGAAGCGAAGCGGAATGGGATAATGACACTCGCTGAAAGCGAGTGAAATGAAGCTCGAAGCGCAAGTGGAATTGGTAGCGGTGTTGATTGACATGTAATGAAAATTTTAGTACAAAAACGTAAAACTAAAATAAATCTTTACCAAATAAATTATGGTTCATAAAAGCCTCTCCTGGAATATCAACGGAATCAAAAAAAAGTTCTCCAAAATGGCCTTCAATCTTTCAGTTATGGCCGTTAATTTTTCTATCATTCCCCGGGATGATCCCAAGCAGGCTCTTCGCCTACGTCGCTTTTTTGTGACCTTCGTTATCTATGCACTTAATATTTCGATTTCTTGTTTTGCGTATTTGGCAGGTATCATTGATCTGCAGGCACTATACGGGTTGGGGATTATTCTTCTGGCGATTAACGTTGTAATGTTTATCATCTTTCGCACCGGCCTAAATTTGCGGATGTCTGATCCCAGTCTCACAACAATTCAGATGTGTGTTGCCATTCTGGTTGTTATGTACGCAATGTATTATGGCTATAAGGCGCAAAGCCTTCTATTTTCAATTTATATCCTTATCCTTTTGTTCGGTATTTTTCGTCTCTATACCGGTCAGTTTTTATTGGTCAGCGGTTTTGCCCTGCTGACCTATGGAATAGACATCGGTTTGCTGAAGTTTTTTCATCCGCAGGATATCGATATTAAAATAGAGCTTTTTAAATGGTTCGGATTGGCTGTCGTTCTGATTTCTGTCTCTTTCATAGGAGGAAATATCAGTTCTCTTCGCCGGGATTTGAGCGTCAGCCGGAGAAAGCTGCAATCTTCGTTATCAGTTATTCGGGAAATGGCCATTCATGATGACCTGACAGGTTTCTTCAATCGTACCCATTTGATGGATCTCATCGATACTGAAAGTAATCGTTCAATTCGTACGGGGTCTGTTTTTTCTTTGGCCATGATAGACATAGATAAATTTAAAAATATCAACGATACGTACGGACATCAAACAGGCGACTATGTTCTGAAAACATTTGCTTCGATTGTACGCAGTGTTTTACGTAAAACGGATTTTTGCGGGCGTTATGGCGGTGAAGAGTTTTTGGTTGTTCTTACCCAGACGGATCTTCAGGCAGCAAAGGTATTCGCTGAACGTATCCGTGATTGCGTGGAAAAAAGTTTATTCCCGAATTTGGGTCCTGACTCCAGAGTGACTGTTTCCATTGGTTTAACAGCGTATAAAATGCAGGAAAACATTGAAAGAACTATTTCACGTGCCGATGAAGCTTTATACAGAGCAAAGAACGGCGGACGCAATCGTATGGAATTCTCCGAATAAATGATTCAAAACAGCGGGACTGTTGAAAAACGCTCATCTGTCC
>AWGX01000050.1 GCA_000495415.1 Smithella sp. ME-1
CGATTACATCGAGGGCAGGCGGCGGCTGAGAGCCGCCTCGCAATGACAAATTTATTGAATATCTAAACCAGGGAGACATATAATGAAGCTGAAGGGTACACAAATACTACTTAAGGCTCTCGAAGAAGAAAAAGTTGAAATTATCTTCGGATATCCGGGCGGAGCCGTTCTGGATATCTACGATCAGCTTTACAAAAGCAATATGAAGCATATTTTGGTCCGGCATGAGCAGGGAGCTGTACATGCTGCTGACGGCTACGCCCGCGCGACCGGAAAAGTTGGTGTTTGTCTGGTTACGTCCGGCCCCGGCGCAACCAATACAGTAACGGGAATTGCCACCGCGAATATGGATTCCATTCCTCTTGTTGTTTTTACCGGCCAGGTTCCCACGGGACTTATCGGCAATGACGCTTTTCAGGAATGTGATATCACGGGTATAACCCGTCCATGCACTAAACATAATTTCCTGGTGCGCAATATCGAAGATCTTGCTCCGACAATTAAAGAAGCTTTTCATATCGCCCGTTCGGGAAGACCGGGTCCTGTTCTTGTTGATTTGCCCAAAAATGTGATGGCGGCAGAGGCGGAGTATGATCCTGCCTCTATAAAAATCAGGAATCATGAACCGGTATATAAACCGGCTTTCAAAAAGATGACCAATTTGCTGGAAATGCTCACCGTTGCCAAAAAACCTCTGATTATGACCGGTGGCGGCGTTATTCTGGGGAAGGCCTCTGAACTTTTAACTAAAATGGCCAGAAAATATCAGATTCCAGTTACCGGTACTTTGATGGGACTTGGTTCTTTCCCGGGGAACGATCCTTTATGGCTGGGAATGCTGGGAATGCACGGTACTTACTACGCTAATATGGCTATCAGCCACTGCGATTTGCTTTTGGCCGTGGGCGTGAGATTTGACGATAGAGTCACCGGCACTATTGATACATTTGCGGCCAACGCCAAAATCGTTCATATCGATATTGACCCATCTTCCATTAATAAAAATGTCGCTGTTGATCTGCCGATAATCGGTGACACGCGGTCAGTATTGAAGGATTTGACTAAATTTCTGGATGAACATAATTGCGCGTATGATAAAGTACAACGGCAGGAATGGCTGGATCAAATAGCTGACTGGAGAGAAAAAGTTCCTCTGACATATTGCCAGAACGGCAACGTAATCAAGCCGCAGTTTGTAATTGAAACTCTGCATAAGCTTACTAAAGGCGACGCGATAATAACGACGGAAGTCGGCCAGAATCAGATGTGGACGGCGCAGTTCTTCCATTTCAATAAACCCAATACATTTGTTTCTTCGGGTGGACTGGGAACTATGGGATTCGGCCTGCCGGCGGCAATCGGCGTCAAATGCGCTTTCCCGGATAAACATGTTGTGGATATTGCCGGTGATGGCAGCATTCAGATGAATATTCAGGAACTGGCTACCGCCGCGCAATATAAAATTAATGTAAAGATAGTTTTATTAAATAACGGCTATCTGGGAATGGTTCGTCAGTGGCAGGAACTTTTCTATGAAAAGCGCTATTCGCACACTGATATGACTTACGCGCCGGATTTTGTGAAATTGGCGGAGGCATTCGGCGTTGTCGGATTGCGCGCAACAAAACCGGAAGAAGTAGAAGCTGTTTTAAAAGAAGGTCTTGCCCTTGACCGGCCGGTATTAATGGATTTCCGGGTGTCGCGTGAAGAGTGCGTTTATCCCATGGTGCATCCGGGTGATTCGATAAACAATATGTCACTTGGCAGTCGGGAAACGATTAACTGACGACTTCATTAAAAGTCCAGTTTGTTCCCTCTCCATTAAGGGGAGAGGGGTAGGGTGAGGGTGAA
>AWGX01000051.1 GCA_000495415.1 Smithella sp. ME-1
TTTTTTTCATCATGGGCCTTGTATTTAACATGTTTGCGAACATACTTATGGAAAACAGGATGTTTTACCAAATGTTCTGTTTTAACCACGACTGTTTTATCCATCTTACTGCTTACAACTACGCCCTTGATAGTACGTTTATTTCCTCTTTCAGCCATTTAATTGCCCTCCTCTTTTTCCTTCAAAACCGTCTTGACACGGGCAATATCTTTACGGAAGCGCCCCAGCACTGCAGTTGATTCCAACTGACCGGATGCCTGCCTTATTTTCAAGCGAAAAAGCTCTTCCTTTAATTCAGCAGTCT
>AWGX01000052.1 GCA_000495415.1 Smithella sp. ME-1
CCTCCTTGCCGCCTCGATATCATCCCTGATTTAGAGATGGTATTAGATTGCCACATTATCATGGTGGCAGTTCAACATTAAATCTTTTTAAATAAGTCAACTGTTTCTATTGCCGTCAAAGCCGCGTCGGCGCCCTTGTTCCCCGCTTTCGTGCCCGCGCGCTCGATCGCCTGTTCAATTGTATCCGTCGTCAACACGCCGAAAACAACAGGTATTCCCGTTTCCAAACCGACGCTGGCAATGCCCTTGGATACTTCAGCGCTTATATATTCAAAATGAGGAGTCGCTCCGCGAATTATCGCCCCGAGACAAATTATGGCATCAAAACGTCCGCTCTTAGCCAGTTTCTTGGCAGTCAACGGCAATTCAAAAGAACCGGGGACCTTATAAATAGAAATGTCTTTGTCTTCTGTACCTGCTCTCACTAAGGCATCAACAGTTCCCTCAATTAATCTACTGCAAATAAAATCGTTAAAACGGCTGGCCACGATGCCAAACTTCATTCCCTTGGCGACGATTTTTCCTTCAATTATTTTCGGCATTGTTTATTACCATCCTTTATTTGATTTTTTATAATTTCGTAAAAAACAATTTTTGTTCATTAATATTATGCAATAGATTCCCGCTGTTTACTCCGGCGTCTGCCGGATGCGCGGGAATGACAGTTGAAGAAATTTTTATATTTTCAACAGATGTCCCATCTTCTTCTGCTTTGTTTTCATATAATGAATATTTTTTTCGTTGGGATCTATTTCAATAGGAACACGCTTCGTAATTTCAATTCCATATCCCTCCAATCCGACTATTTTTTTAGGATTATTGGTCAATAGCCGCATCCTACGGACTCCCAAATCAACAAGAATTTGCGCCCCTATTCCGTAATCTCTTAAATCCGGTTTAAATCCTAGCTCTATATTGGCTTCAACCGTATCTTTACCCTCTTCCTGCAGGGCGTAAGCTTTAATCTTGTTCACCAGACCGATGCCCCTGCCTTCCTGACGCATGTAAACTATAACGCCTTTCCCTTCTTTTTCCACCATGCTCATCGCGCGATGAAGCTGATCAGCACAATCACATCTTTGAGAACCGAAAATATCGCCTGTCAGGCATTCCGAATGTACCCGCACCAGCACTTCATCGTCTTCTTTTATTTCACCTTTTACTAAAGCAATGTGCTGCCATTCATCAACATCGTTTTCATAAACAAACATCTTAAAATCACCGCCGAAACGGGTGGGAATTGTTGCTTCCGCCATTCGTCTGATCAGTGATTCGTTCTGCATCCGATAGTCAATCAGATCGGCAATGGTAACAATTTTTAGCTTATGTTCCCTGGCAAAAACTTCCAGGTCCGGCATTCTGGCCATTGTCCCGTCATCTTTCATGATCTCGCAAATAACACCAGCGGGCGTCAAACCGGCCAAACGACACAAATCCACCGACCCCTCTGTTTGACCTGTGCGCACCAAAACACCGCCATTTTTTGCACGAATGGGGAATACATGTCCGGGGCTGACCAAATCTTCCGGTTTCGCCTTAGGATTTACAGCAGCTTGAATTGTTGTAGCTCTGTCCGCAGCAGAAATTCCTGTTGTTACTCCATGCCGCGCTTCAATGGAAATGGTAAAAGCCGTCCCGAAACGAGCCTGGTTATCCTGAACCATCTGCTTTAAATTCAGTTTATCCGCAGTTTCTTCATTCAATGTCAAACATATTAAACCGCGCCCGTAGCGCGCCATGAAATTGATTGTTTTTGCTGTCGCGAACTGCGCTGCCATGCAAATATCGCCTTCATTTTCGCGATCTTCATCATCAACAAGAATTATCATCTTTCCGTTTTTGATATCTTCAATTGCTTCCCTGATAGTGCTTATCATCTTATTTTCCTTACTTATCTAAAAAACCATGTTGTGCCAAAAAATTTTTATCTATTCCTTGCGGAGTTTGTAATAATTTTTCAACATATTTACCTAAAATATCCGTTTCTATATTGACCAAATCGGCTTCTTTTTTCATTTCTAAAGTGGTGTTAGCCACCGTGTGAGGAATTATATTAACATAAAACCGGCTTTTTTCAAGTTTGTTCACTGTCAGACTGATTCCATCCAGGGACACCGAACCCTTTTCCACAATATAGCGGGATATATTTTCATTCAGTTCCACAGCCAGAATCAGAGAACCGGATTTCTTACTCTGGGAAAAAATTCTACCTGTTGCATCAATATGACCTAAAACGAAGTGACCACCTACAAAACCGCCCACGCGCAGTGACTTTTCGAGATTAACTTTGTGTCCCGCCTGTAATAATTTGAGCGTTGTTCTGGAAAGCGTTTCTGCGGAAACATCCGCCTGAAAACTTTGTTGATCTTTTGAGGTAACTGTAAGGCAGGCTCCGTTTACTGCAATACTATCGCCGATAGAAACTTCCGCAAGGCTGATACCGGCTTCAATTTCCAAAACTGCATCTGCACCTTTCATCGTCAGACGCTTTACCTTGCCAAATCCTTCAACGATACCGGTAAACATAATTTATTTTTTACCTTTGCTTAATAAATCTTTCAGCTCAGACATAAATTCGCCGACATCGCGAAATTGACGATAAACCGAAGCAAACCGCACATAGGCGACGCCATCGAAAGCTTTGAGCTCATTCATTATCTTCTCTCCAATAAGCGTCGAGGAAATTTCTTCTAATTGCATTTCCTGACAGGCCTGTTCCACATTTTCAACAAGTTTATCTATCGATTCCATGCTGATCGGACGCTTCTCGCAGGCTTTTTTTATGCCGTTTATTATTTTTTGCCGGTCAAACTGTTCACGGCGACCGTCTTTCTTCACAACCATCGGCAGAACATCTTCCACATATTCATATGTGGTAAAGCGTTTTGTGCAACCCAGACACTCCCGGCGGCGACGCACTGCTTTGCCATCTTTGCTTATGCGCGAATCAATAACCTTATTTTCAGTATGACCACAAAACGGACACTTCATTGTTTTATTTATCTCGGTTCTTTCTCAAGTTTAAATTTGTTTTACGCTTATTCCCGCCTCTTTGAGCATTTCGGCGGCCAGCTTGTCGCTATAACCATCTCGAATTACTATGCGGATAATTCCGGCATTGATAATCATTTTCGCGCAAATAACACATGGGTGATTAGTACAGTAAAGTGTTGACCCCTTAGTAATGACTCCATGGAGAGCAGCCTGAATTATCGCATTTTGTTCCGCATGCAGTCCGCGGCACAATTCATGACGTTCACCGGAAGGAACTTTAAGCTGTTCACGAAGACACCCGATATCAAGGCAATGCTGCAAATGGGAGGGAGCGCCGTTATAGCCGGTAGACAGAATTCTGCTGTCACTTACCAGCCCGGCCCCTACTGATCTGCGACAACAGGTACTGCGTTTGGAAACAAGTTCGACAATATCCAAAAAGTAATTATCCCAGTCGGGCCTTTTTTTATTTTTCCCCGGTAAACCTTCCGGAGATGGTTTTTTAGTGGCCATAATTGCACGCTTTTCAGAACCTGTTTTTCATTTTTGTTTATAGGTTTTTAATTCTTCGCTGATAAAGAGGAAACTGATCGCAAAGATCTTTTACCTTTTTAGCAACATCTTTAATTTTTTGCTCATTATTAATGTCTTTAATTACATCAGAAATATAGGAAGCAATCAAGCTCATTTCATTTTCTTTCATGCCTCTGGTGGTTACGGCGGGAGTTCCGATTCTAATTCCGCTGGTGACCTGCGGCCCCTTAGTATCAAAGGGAATGCCGTTTTTGTTGACGGTGATGAAGGCGCGGTCGAGCGCTTCCTGCGCATCCTTGCCCGTAACATTTTTGTCGGTTAAATCAACAAGCATCAGATGATTGTCCGTTCCTCCGGAAACAAGCCGGAATCCCTGATTTTTCAATTCATCGGCCATTGCCAGTGCGTTTTTGATTATCTGCTGCTGATATTCCTTGAATTCCGGCTGAAGCGCTTCCTTGAAAGCAACAGCCTTGGCCGCAATCACATGCATCAGGGGGCCGCCTTGCATGCCGGGAAACACTCTGCTGTTGATAGTCTTGGCGTAAGCTTCCTTGCACATAACTACACCGCCGCGAGGCCCGCGCAGAGTCTTGTGAGTTGTCGTCGTGACATATTCGCAAACCGGAACGGGGCTCGGGTGCAATCCTGTGCAGACCAGTCCGGCTATATGAGCGATATCCGCCATAATCACGGCACCGATCTCATCCGCAATATTGCGGAATTTTTGAAAATCAATTGTCCGCGGATAAGCACTGGCACCGACAATAATCATTTTCGGTTTATGTTCCTTCGCCAGTTTTTCCACTTCGTCAAAATCAATTGTCTCTGTCTCCTTTTTGACACCATAAGGAACAATTTTATAAAACTTACCGGAGAAATTGGCCGGACTGCCATGAGACAAGTGTCCGCCGTGCGACAGATTCATTCCCAGAATCGTATCCCCGGGCTGTGCCACGGCAAAATATACAGCCATATTCGCCTGAGTTCCTGAATGCGGCTGAACATTGACATGATCGGCCCCGAAAAGCTGTTTACAACGATCAATCGCTAAGGTTTCTGCTATATCAACATACTCACAGCCGCCGTAATAACGTTTCCCCGGATAACCCTCCGCATACTTATTGGTCATAACGGAGCCCTGCGCTTCCAATACCGCCTCACTGACAAAATTTTCTGAAGCTATCAGCTCAATTTTCCCAGTTTGTCGCCGTGTTTCCAGATCAATAGCACGGCTCACTTCCAAATCAACTTTTTCTAAAAAAGACATAAAAAGTATTCCCTCTTTTGCTTTAATTTCTACTTATCTCGGATATTTAATTATAACTAATGTTTTATATTAAATCCGTAAGTTATCAATTGTATTTCACTATCCCCATTCGCTTCGCTCAGGGGAT
>AWGX01000053.1 GCA_000495415.1 Smithella sp. ME-1
TATGGTCATAATCCATGCAGTTTGGCCCAATTTAAAGAAAGAAATGTTCATTTCTTTTAAGTATGGCCAGAGGCTTACATAGGCCTGAATAAATTTGCTGGTTATGTCATAGGTATCAGAAATTATCGCATTACAAATGCTCAATAGATAATTAATGCCGTAAGGATTCAGCAGCGTAGCGGTTACAGATAAAGCACTTGCGGCGCCGAGGTTTACCAGATCTTTAACGCTAAATGATTCTTCGGATGGATAAATTCTGTTTAAAAGTTCGCCTGTGAAAAAACAGGCGAACAAACCAAACCCTAAAATGAAGCCGCCATGCAGGTTAGCCCAAAGAGCAAACATTAACGGGTAAAGATAGAAAAGAAACGTTCGGTGTGTCACTTTTACATAAAAAAAGATAAATATCATCCAACAGAAAAAGAGAACCGAGAACAATTCAGGCTTATAATAACTACAGGAGAGAGAGCAGGCGATGCCAATGGCGGCGATGATAGTGATGCTGGTTACGTCAAGTTGCCGGCGAATCAGGCGGAGAAAGATGTAAAATGAAAAAAAGACGCCCAGGAATATTAACCACTGGAATGTCCACAGGCCAAATCCTCCCATGAAACTATAAGCAAGGTAAATGATAATACTTCCCAGACAAGTGTTATAAACCCAGGTCGGATCGGCAGGTGTCCAGGAAAAGATCGAATGATTTATAGTGAGGGTATGGTGAGTAAGATAATATTTGCCGAGCGTCATTTGCCACCATAAATCGTAATCTAACCGGTCTACAGGATATATCAGCAGAATTAGAACAGGTAGAAGTATTATCAATGTCCACTTTAGATAACTGGAAGAAGCAAATTTCCCCGAGAAGGCCAAGAAAGAAGACATTATTGAGAAACGATGTTTCTGAGGATTAATCGCGTCATTTTCTGATTGGGTAGTTGTCGTTGCCTTTGTCTTCCTTTTGCGCATAAGGATTCTTCTCTTATTTTTTAATAAATGTCAAACAGTTGCCGGCTTCAATTGTGGAACATGAGATAACGTATTTTGTTTATTAGGGCAGAATTGACAGATTGATGCTGTTAAAATTTTTTTCTTGACAAATATCGTTATGTTGATTATATGCCCAAGAAACAGAGGACAAGTTTTTACGATGGACAGAAAACCGACTGCAAACAACAATATTTATTTTTATTGGTTTTATACCTATTTTGCATTGGTCTGTCCGTCGCTAAGGATGACTTGTTAGGGTAAAATAAACCAAAACAGCCATGGGCAGATCGAAAGAGCTCCCATGGCTTTTCTTTTTTTAGGCCATGGCAGCAAAAGCCCTGGCCTTTTTTAATTTTCGGGAGGGAGAAAAATGATTATTGTAATGAAAAGCCACGCTACTGAAAAGCAAATTGAAGACGTGATTCGCTGGATCGAGTCTGTCGGATACAAAGCGCATCCTTCAGTCGGTGTCGAGCGGACAATTATTGGAGCGGTGGGTGATAATCGCGACAAAACAATCCTAAAATACGCAGAATCTTTGCCGGGAGTAGAAAAGACAATGCCTATCTTAAAACCATACAAGCTTGCCAGCCGTGAATCGCACGATGGTAATACGGTTGTTTCTGTGGGTTCGATTAAAATCGGCGGTCCGGAATTCGTTGTAATGGCCGGTCCCTGTGCAATTGAAAGCGACGAACAATTATTAGAAAGTGCTTATATTGCCAAAAAAGGAGGTGCCCAGATTCTTAGAGGCGGCGCATATAAACCGCGCACTTCTCCATACAGCTTCCAGGGTATGGAAAAAGAGGGATTGAAGTTATTAAATCATGTCGGTTCGCAAACAAATTTGCCGACGGTCACTGAAGTGGTTAACCCCGTTGATGTTGATCTTGTGGAAACTTATGCCGACATGCTGCAAATCGGTGCGCGTAATGTCCAGAATTTTGCTCTGCTCAAAGAAGTCGGCCGTTCGAAAAAGCCAGTGCTTTTAAAAAGAGGCATGATGACAACCATTGAAGAACTGCTGATGTCCGCGGAATATATACTTTCGTCGGGCAATCCTCATGTAGTCCTTTGCGAACGCGGCATTAGAACTTTTGAGACGGCTACAAGAAACACTTTGGATATAAGCGCCGTGCCGGTATTGAAAAGTTTGACGCATCTGCCGGTGATTGTCGATCCCAGTCATGCCGCCGGTCATTGGAGGTATGTAATTCCGTTGTCCTGTGCCGCGGTTGCTGTTGGCGCTGATGGTCTTATCGTGGAAGTTCACCCTGAACCGGAAAAAGCAGTTTCCGATGGAGCGCAGTCGCTGAAACCGGAGAAGTTTTATCAGCTAATGGATGAATTAAGAGCAATTTCCGCGGCGATGAAACATTAATCAGGCGAATTGCAAAATATCTGTTTGGGCCAAAATTGACTCAACAGATTTTTACAAAAGCCGAACCGAACTGTAGTTTTAATTTCGTGTTTTATGATAATGAAAGTTTTTAAAATATAAACAAGGGAACGAATATATGCGATCAATAAAAATTAATCTTGATAAGAAGTCTCGATCATCTTATGAAATCCGTATCGGTAGGGATATCATCGACAGAATTGCGCTGATTATTGCCAAAAATCATAAATCCGAGCGTTATATCGTAATTACCGACGATTGTGTTGGTAGCCTGTACGGTAAAAAATTCCTCGCCAGTTTAGAAGATGTCGGATTAAATGTAAGTTTAATTGAATTCCCCGCGGGCGAAGCTAATAAAAATATTAATACAGTGCTGGATATTGCAGAAAAATTACTGCATGCGGGGGCTGATCGGGAGACTTTTCTAATTGCTTTGGGCGGTGGAGTTGTCGGCGATATTACCGGTTTTATTGCTTCTGTATTTATGCGTTCGGTTCCTTATATTCAGATTCCCACGACGCTGGTGGCTCAAGTGGACAGCAGTATAGGTGGAAAAACAGCTGTTGATCTACCCCAGGGGAAGAATCTGATGGGAACATTTTATCAGCCGTGTGCTGTTTTTACGGATTTGAGTTTTTTAGAAACTCTGCCGGAGAAAGAATTTAATAACGGTCTTTCGGAAATTATCAAATACGGCATAATTGATGATGAAAAAATGTTTCATACCGTTGAAGATAATATAGAAACAATAAAATCAAAAGACTCGAAAATTCTGCTGAATATTATAGAAACTTGTTGCCGTATTAAGAAATCAATTGTTGAAATTGATGAAAAAGATCAGGGCTTGCGGCATATTCTTAACTTCGGCCATACATGGGGGCACGCACTGGAAAAAATGTCCCGATACACGATAACACATGGAGAGGGTGTAGCTCTGGGAATGATTGCGGCGGCGCGTCTTTCTGAAAAAATGGGTTATCTTGAAAGCAATCAGGCAAAGCGTATCGAAACACTTATTCGCAGTGCTGGGTTGCCCTGGAAAATACCGGAGGTTTTTTCTGCTGATGATATTATCGATGCTTTGCGAATGGATAAAAAGAAAAAAGGTGACATTGTGCGTTTTGTTTTGTTAAAGAAGATAGGAATGCCTTTTATTATCGGAAGTATTAAACCCGAAACAATTACTGCGGTTATTGAGGAGATGACGGGATGAAACCACTGGAAAAATTAAGGGAAGATATGAGAGAAAAAGACAAGGAAATTATCCGTTTGTTAAACGAACGGTCTCAAATATCCGTCCAGATAGGCAAAGTTAAAGGCGAAGGCGGTATTGACGTGTACGATCCGGCGCAGGAAGCAAAGGTTTACAGGTATTTGCAGGAATTGAATTCCGGTCATCTTCCCGGTGAGGCAGTGACATCGATTTTCCGGGAAATTATTTCTGCATCGCGCAGCCTGCAGAAACCAACCACGGTTGCTTTTTTTGGCGCTGAGGCGTCTTTTACTCATCAGGCGGCACGTTTAAATTTTGGTGAGTCCAGCCAGTATTTCCCCCAGCCGAGAATTGATCGAGTGTTTGATGAAGTGGAAAAAGGCTCTGTGGATTGGGGTGTTGTTCCCGTAGAAAATTCTCTGGAAGGATCGGTGAATATCACGCTTGACCGGCTGGTTACAACACCGCTGAAAATCAGAGCGGAGATTTTTTTGCGGATCAGTCAGTGTCTTATTTCTTCAGCCGAAAGTATGAAAGACATCAAAAAAATTTATTCTCATCCTCAGCCGTTGGCACAGTGTCAGATATGGCTGAAAACAAATCTGCCTAATTGTATACTGGGCGAGACGGAAAACACAACAGCAGCGGTTCAGATGGTTAGAGGTAAAAAGAATGAAGCGGCGATTGGCAGTCTGCTGGCGGCTCATATTTACGGACTGAATATACTTGCTGAAGGCATAGAAGATAATTCTTCTAACACAACACGGTTTTTGGTTATAGGTAAAGGAGAAAATACCGCTACAGGCAATGATAAGACCTCTTTGATTTTTGCTACACCGCATTCACCGGGTTCTCTTCATCGCGCTCTGTCTTCATTTGCCCGGCGAAAAATCAATTTGGCAAAAATAGAATCGCATCCTGTGAAAGAGAAGTTATGGGAATACAGCTTTTTCGTGGACATTATAGGTCACATAACAGATAGGCAGGTAAAGAGTTGTTTGGAAGAATTAAAGGGGAAAACAACGTTTCTTAAGATATTGGGATCTTATCCGAAAATGGAAGGCATATTATGATTTGTGTTCCCATTACAGCCAGAACAAAAAAAGAAGCTTTGCATACCATAGAAAGGAGTTGTCATTTTGCTGATTTTATTGAACTGAGAATGGATTTGATCAATGGCGGAAGGCTTGAGGAATTTATTTCTGCCGCCCGCGATAATTCCGATTCGGTTAAAATAATTGTTACTTGCAGGAAAAAAGAAGAAGCTGCTCCTGCCGGAAAAGCAGCCGCAAAAAGTACAGCGAGAAATACAAAAGAAAAAATGGCACTCCTCAAAGAAGCAATAATACAGGATGCTGATTTTGTAGATGTTGAACTTGCGGAAGGACATGCACGAATTAAAGAACTTCAGGCTTTTTGCGCAAAGCAGGGTAGTAAAACAAAAATTATTATTTCTTACCATAATCTTAAAGAGACTCCGGCACTGACAAAATTAAAACAAATATTTCATCAATGCGCGAAGTTTAAGCCGGCCATTGTAAAAATAGTCACTACGGCAAAAATTGTTGAAGATAACTTAACAACGCTAAATTTGATTCCTTACGCTAAAGAGCACTCTCAAAAAATAATTTCTTTGTGCATGGGAGATAAAGGTAGTATCAGCAGAGTTGTCGCGCCGTTGATGGGCGGTTATTTAAGTTTCGCTGTGCTGGAGAAGAAAGGACAATCTGCCCCGGGACAATTTACCGTCAGTGAGATGAAGCAAATTAATGAATTATTAAAAAACAGTCAAATTGTGCCTGAGGCAAAAGAGTTATCTGCACAAAGATCTCAACATCAGAATTATATCCTGCTGGGCAATCCTGTAGGACAAAGCCTCTCGCCGCTTATGCACAATGCGGCTCTAAAAAAAATGGGCATTGAAGGAACGTATAGTGCTTTTTGCGTTCAAGATTTAAGAGGCGCAATGCAGGGCATAAGGGCAATGAATATTCGTGGTGCCAGTGTTACCATTCCTTATAAGGTTGCGGTTATCGAATATCTTGATGATGTCGACGACGATGCGTTGAAGATCGGAGCTGTTAATACCGTTATTAACGGTAATGGTCGTCTAACCGGTTACAATACCGACTGGTTGGGGCTGATTCTTACACTTCAAGAAGTCATGTCGATTAAAAATAAGACATTTGTAATCATTGGGGCAGGTGGAACAGCGCGGGCAGCGTCTTATGGGATAATAAAAAAAGGTGGATTGCCGGTTATTGTTAATCGCACACCGGAAAAAGGGCAAACTCTTGCCAGTGAATTTAATTGTGCGTTTTATTCTCTTTCTGCAATCGATAAGATCAAGGCGGACTGCCTGATCAACACAACACCTATAGGTATGTATCCTAAGGATAAATCACCGGTGAAGGCTCAGGTACTGAGTAATTATAAATACGTAATGGATGTTATTTACAATCCTTTGAAAACAAGATTACTTAAAGACGCTGAAGGACAGGGTTGTCGTATTATCTCAGGTTTAGATATGTTTGTGAACCAGGGAGCCCATCAATTGCGGCTTTGGACGGGTAAGGAACCGCCACGAGCATTGATGAAAAAAATATTATCGGAGAGGTTAACTCAAATTGAATAACAACGGTGTTCGTTTTGAAGAAGTATCCGCGACTGTTCATGTACCCGGCTCCAAGAGCTTAAGCCAGCGGGCGCTGGTTGCTGCGGCTCTGGCACGAAATGATTCTGTAATCAGCAATGTTCTTATATCTCAGGATACAAGTTATTTAATCGGCGGGTTGCGGACATTAGGCGCAAAGATCGTTTCCACTGAAAACGGATTTAATGTTTTCGGTACAGCAGGTAAATTAACAAACAACAGCCAGGAATTATTTTTAGGAAATAACGGCACTGCGTTGCGATTTCTTACGGCGCTGGTCTGTCTGGGCAGAGGCAAATATGTTTTAACCGGAGAAAAGCGGCTTTGCGAAAGACCTGTTGGCGCTCTGGCGGATGCGTTAAGGGGAATGGGTGTTGATATACTTGCCCGGAAAAATTGTCCGCCGGTTCAGATAAACGCCAACGGCCTGAGCGGAGGAAAGATAATCCTTACGGATATTGAAAGCTCGCAGTACGTGTCGGCATTGCTTTTGTGTGCTCCTTATACAGAAAAAGGAATAAACTTGATTTTGCAGGGGGGTGTTGTTTCCACTCCTTATATTGATCTGACTATTGCCGTGATGAAAGATTTCGGCGCAGAAATTACCCAAACAGGAAAGTATGAATATAATGTTGCTGCGGGCAAAATTTATCAAGGGCGCGAATATCTCGTGGAAGGAGACGCTTCCAGCGCTTCTTACTTTTTTCTGGCTGCGGCACTTTTAAAAAAGACAATTAGAGTTATGGGAATTAACCGGCAAAGCAGGCAGGGAGATATACGCTTGTTGGATGTTTTTGAGAAACTGGGTTGCAAGATAAAATCAAGAGATAGTTGGGTGGATATTTCCGGAAATAATCTGGCGGAAGGTGATTTTACTTTTGATCTGAACGATATGCCGGATATGGTGCCTACCTTGGCTGTCCTGGCGGCTTTTCGCAATGGTCGAACGGTTATCAGCAATGTAGCGCATTTGAGAATAAAAGAAAGTAACCGACTGGCGGCTCTTGTTGCAGAACTGAACCGTACCGGTATTGAAGCAGTGGAAATGCCGGATGGCCTCGTAATTCATGGTGGCAAAATGCGACCGGCAACAATTGAAACCTATAACGACCACCGTATGGCTATGAGCTTTGGTATTGCTGCCCTTGTCACAAGCGGCATCGAGATCAGCGATAAAAAATGTGTTGATAAATCGTTTCCCGCTTTCTGGGAGGAAGTAAAAAAAATATGAATATTGTCTTGATTGGTTACCGGGCAACTGGAAAATCCACAGTAGGCAGAATTCTTTCCAGGAAGTTGAAAATGTCCTTTTGGGATACCGATTTGCTTGTGGAAAAGAAAATGGCGATACCGATTAAAGAAATTGTAGCGCTTCATGGATGGGAATATTTTCGACTCAAGGAAAAAGAAGTCATTCAAACCATGGCACAAAGGGAATCTGGTATTGTTTCTACAGGTGGTGGGGTGGTCCTGGATCAGGGGAACGTGAATCTTTTAAAACAGACAGGAGTAATAATCTGGCTTAATGCTCCTGTGCAGGATATTGTTGACCGGCTCAACAAAGATGCTCAGAGCAGGGCTACAAGACCGCAGTTTACAGCGGGGAATATTGCTCAGGAAACTATTGCCATCATGGAACAAAGATTTCCTTTGTATGAAGAAGCCGCTGATTATACAGTGAATACGAAAGACAAAAAAGCTCTGCAAGTTGCCGAAGAAATTTATCAGTATTTGCTTAAATCGGGGAACTTATCTAAAATTAACAAAAGCAAAAAAACTAACGCTAAAAATATAAAATCATGCTAATAAAATATAGACTAATTCCTGCCGGATTGGGGAATTATGATGTATTTTACAGGAGTAATTTATGTCAGGAAATACAATAGGCAGTATTTTTCGTGTTACTACCTGGGGAGAATCGCATGGGTCAGCATTGGGAGCGGTTGTGGATGGCTGTCCCGCGGGATTATCTTTGAGTGAATCCGATATTCAGCAGGCGCTTGACAGGAGAAAACCTTCAGACTCCGTTTCTTCAACTACAAGGAAGGAGGGTGACAAGGTCGAAATTCTCTCCGGTGTTTTCGAGGGTAAAACAACAGGCACGCCTGTTTCGTTAATCATTAGAAATGTTGACGCAAAATCATCTTCATACAATGATTTAAAGGATGTGTTCCGCCCCGGGCAGGGAGACTTCACCTATTTGCAAAAATACGGGATCCGCGATTGGCGAGGCGGAGGACGTTCCTCCGGCAGAGAAACCGCTGCGCGCGTTGCCGCGGGAGCCATAGCCGCTAAAGTGATTGCAAAATCAGGGATTGATGTCATCGCCTACACGTATGCCATCGGTTCAATTTCAATTGACCGCAGTAAAATACCCGCTGATAAAAATTTTAAAAAATTTGTGCGAGAAAATTATCTTTTCTGTCCCGACACACAGGCGGCAGCCGCTATGGAAAGAAAGATTACAGCAGTTCGCAAAAAGGGTGATTCGCTGGGCGGAATAGTTGAAATTATTGTCAGCGGTTGCCCCGCAGGACTGGGTGACCCTGTTTTTGATAAAATGGATGCAGATCTGGCCAAGGCGTTGATGAGCATAGGTTCGGTGAAGGCGGTGGAAGTGGGTGATGGCTTGGAAGTTGCCGGCAAGATAGGTTCGGAAGTTAATGATCAAATGGATAAGAAAGGATTTAAAACAAATCATGCAGGAGGAATGCTCGCGGGCATCACCACCGGCGAAAAGATAGTGCTGCGGGCTTATTGTAAGCCGATTCCGTCGATCGCAAAACCGCAGCAGACGATAGATTCCAAAGGCAAAGAACGAATCATTGAAATTCAGGGAAGACACGATATTTGTGTGCTGCCCAGGATTGTGCCGGTTTGTGAAGCAATGGTGAACATAATTCTGGCCGATCATTTGCTCAGACAGAAGGCGGTACGTGGATGAAAAGAATTAAAGCGGGAATAATCGGTGGCACCAACGGCATGGGAAAGTGGTTTGCCGGATTGCTCAGAAAAGAAGGTTGTTCAGTTCATGTTTGTGGCAGGAAAACCAGGCTGCAAATAAACGACTTGGTCAGGCTTTGTGACGTGATAGTTGTGGCCGTACCTATTTCCGCAACTGTCGATATAATTAAGCAAGTTGGTCCACTGCTTTCAGAAGATAAGCTTTTAATGGATTTGACATCGCTTAAAAAAGAACCTGTGAAATTAATGTTAGATAGTTCTGCG
Organism: Smithella sp. ME-1; assembly: GCA_000495415.1. The sequence continues at coordinate 9,481 of AWGX01000053.1, forward strand.
GCAGAAGTTATCGGTTGTCATCCTCTATTCGGTCCGCAGTTACAAGATGTGACCGGACAAAATGTGATTGTGTGTCCGGCGCGCAGCAAAAAGTGGCTCATCTGGCTCAAAAGTGTCTTTAAAAAAAATAAAATGGCTGTCTGGGAAGCGACTCCCGAAAAACATGATAAAATGATGGCTGTAATTCAGGCGCTCAATCACTTTAACACGATTACACTGGGAATGGCGTTGGCACAAACAAATATAACTCCCGCGGAAATAAACAAATTCTCGACGCCGATTTTCCGGACAAAGCTGGATATTATCAGGAAAGTATTTTTGGAGAGTCCCGAACTGTACCTTGATATAATAACAAAAAATCCGCAAACAGGGAAGATGCTGGATATCTACGAAAAATCGTTAAAAGAGATTCGTGAAAAAATAAAATCCAGTCGTAAAGCTGAATCTAAAAAAGCAATTAAAAAAGCAGCGAAGAAATTATATGGAAGCCAAAATAAATAAAGTTGCGGAAATGATCGCGGCCTCAAAAAAATTGGTCATTTTTACCGGAGCCGGTATCAGTACGGAATCCGGAATACCTGATTTTCGTGGTCCGGACGGACTCTGGACTAAAGTTGATCCCGAGGATTTTACGATTGACCGGTTTCTGCGTTTTAACGAGACACGCAGGAAGGTATGGTATCTGTTTATAGAAGGCGGTGCACTTCTTGATGCAGAGCCCAATCGTGCTCATCTGGCGATAGCCGAACTGGAGAAGATGAATAAATTGAGTTCTGTGATTACACAAAACATTGATAACCTGCACCAGAAAGCGGGGAACAATCCCCAGAAAGTTCACGAACTGCACGGTAACATGCAGTGGCTGGTCTGCCTTGATTGCGGCGGGCGTTATCCTGTCGATGAAATGAGAAAAAAACATCCGTCTCCTGATCATTTTCCGGTATGTGAAAAATGCCAGGGCATTCTTAAACCCGGTGTTGTTTTCTTCGGCGAAATGCTTCCACAGGAAACATTGAGGATGGCCGAGCGGGAATCAGAAAAATGTGATTTATTTATGGTAATAGGTTCTTCGCTGGTTGTTTATCCTGCTGCATATATGCCGCTTTATGCCAAACAATCCGGTGCTAAGATCGTTATCATTAACATGGGGCAGACCGGTCAGGATGATATCGCCGATGTATTTATCAATGCTCCAGCTGGTGATACAATGTTAAGAATAATAGCCAGATTAAAAGAAATAATGAAAAAATAGCAATTTTTAAATCAAAAAAGATAATAAATTATAATACCAATTCTAAATCAAAGATG
>AWGX01000054.1 GCA_000495415.1 Smithella sp. ME-1
AGAGAATTTTTGAAGAAATGAAATATTATGAAAAAAAATACGGCGTTGATAGTTTTGAAATTATCGACGATATTTTCAACCATGATAAAAAAAGGCTGTTTGAAATTTGTGAACTTATCGGAAAACTGGAGAGCAAGATTGGGTTATCTTTTCCCAATGGGCTCAGGATTGATGAGCTAAACGACAACGCAATCGACGCTCTTGCTGATGCGGGCATGTATTACTGTTCCTGTCCTTTGGAATCGGGATCTCCTCGGATTCAAAAACTTATCGGGAAAAATCTCAATATCCGGAGATATCTGGAGAATGTGGAATATACAGCTTCTAAAAAAATCTTTACCTATGGATTTGTAATGATGGGATTTCCA
>AWGX01000055.1 GCA_000495415.1 Smithella sp. ME-1
GAATTATCCCCGAAGCGCAGCGGAGCGGGATAATGACACTCGCTGATAGTGAAACCCAAGTTCTAGAAGCGGAGCGTACTGGAATTTGATGGTTGAACTATACCAGGCGCGAAGCGCCGTGGTAAAATGAGCTATGCAATGTACAAAGCGTTAGAGGTATCTCTCATTTTAAATATGGGGTGAATAAATTGAAAAAGACACCGTTGTATGAAAAACACGTTGCTCTGAATGCTAAAATAATCGATTTTGGCGGCTGGGCCATGCCTGTGCAGTATACAAATGTTATCGAAGAGCATAGGGCAACGAGAGATTTGGCCGGTCTTTTTGATATCTGCCACATGGGAGAGATTGAAGTCAAAGGTCCTCAGTCTCTTGATCTTCTGCAATTAGTTTTAACCAGAAATCTGGCGGATCAAACCGTAGGACAGGTTAAATTATCTGCGCTACTTAACGAAAAAGGCGGCATTATTGACGATCTAACTGTATATAAAATGGCGAATGATTTTTATATGCTGGTCACTAATGCTACTCCCAAAGATCGTGACTGGGCATGGATTAATCATATTCAGCAAGAGAAAAAAATTGATTGCACTTTAAAAGATATCAGCGATAAAACCGGAAAAATTGATTTGCAGGGCCCACTTTCCGAACAAATTTTGCAGAAATTTACAGAAACGGATCTGAAAACTCTGCGTTTTTATCACTTTTGCGAATCTCGCGTTACGGGTTTTCCGGCCATTATTTCGCACAGCGGATACACGGGCGAAGACGGCTTTGAAATTTATACTGCCGCTGACGTCATTGGTAATATATGGGATAGTCTTATGCATGCCGGTGAGCATATGGGTTTGAAGCCGGCAGGGCTTGGCGCAAGAGATACACTGCGATTGGAAGCAGGTATGATGCTGAACGGTCAGGATATGAACGAATCGGTAAGCCCGCTGGAAGTTCCTTATAACTGGATTGTCGATGTGAATAAAGATTTTATCGGGAAAGAGGCGATTCTGGCCAGGAAAAATTCAGGCAAGGGCAATAAACTGGTTGGTATAGAAGTGACCGGACGGGGTATCGCCCGGCATGAATATAAAGTTTTTCACAGTGGTAAAGAAATCGGTGTTGTAACTTCAGGGACATTCTCGCCGACTTTGAATAAAGCAATAGGTATGGCATTTGTCGATATTGATTTCAGTGCGCCGGATACTCAGGTAGAAATTGCCGTTCGCGATGCGATGGTACCGGCTAAAATAGTAAAGCTACCTTTTTATAAACGAGAGAAGAAATAGACTATAAAGGATATTTTATAAGGTTAGTGAAATCAGGTGCTACAAAACCGGTACAGAAGACTGTATCGTAATTATGGAGAAATATCATTACATATCCTCCGGAGGCGGAGGTGTCCCGATGCTGCATCGGGATGGAGGTGGATATTGTAGGGACGGTTCCCCGAACAGTCCGAAAAAGCGGCGCGTTTGGGAAACGCGCCCT